>JBPCUG010000731.1:0-3153 GCA_051011275.1 Cyclobacteriaceae bacterium
TTTTCGAAAAGCCGGGGGTCTATACCGCCAGGCTTACTGTAACCGACAGCAAAGGTGAAAAAGCAACAGCAGATCTACAGATCAAAGCGGGTAATGGTATGCCTAAACTATCAATAGATATGCCCGATAGAGGAAGCTTTTATTGGGATCAGGACGAAATACCCTATGTGATCCGTTTAGAGGATGAAGAGGACGGAAGTCTGGAAAATGGCGACATAAATTCTTCCAGCGTACAAGTGAACCTGGAGTGGATGAAAGGAATCTACACGCTGGAAACATCCATTACCGGGGCGAAAGAATTAAAAGGGCAGGGGCAAAAATTGATTGGAGAAAGTGACTGTAAAAGTTGCCATAATGAAAAAGAGCGAATGATTGGCCCATCTTATCTGGAGGTGGCTAACAAATACAAAGATGATCCACAGGCTTCGACTTACCTGGCTCAAAAAATAATTTCCGGTGGAAGCGGAGTTTGGGGTCAAATAAATATGAGCGCTCACCCCTTATACTCTGAGAAGGATGCCCGCAGAATGGCGGATTACATTTTATCATTGGCCGTACAGAACAAAAATGTTAAAAAAATGGACGTCCGGGGTACCATAATGATTCCGGAAAATATTGAATCACAAGGAGACAGAACCTATGTTATGAAAGCCACCTATACCGACCAGGGGTCTCCCGGAATGGAGCCAATAACCGTCTCGGCCGTGCGCACACTCCAACCTCCTAAATTGGAAGCGGAAAACTTCTCAACACATCGCGATCTACTGAGCGAAGTGGGTGCCCGATCGGTATCCATGGGATTTTCATCGACCTATATAAGTTTTAGAAATATTGATTTAAGTAACGTTGATTCGGTTACTTTCAGATATAGTTATAAGGGACCTGAATGTTCCATAACTATTAAACTAGATTCGCCTGAAGGTGAATCGATTGGCATGGCTCAATTTATTGGCGACCCTCAATTTAGAGGATTCAGGGAATTATCTATTCCAATAAAGGCTATCACTGGTTCTAAGGAGATATTTTTCCTTCATGATAAGGCGCCTGATATCCACGAAGAGATCGGATTGGATTGGATTCGTTTTCATAAAAAGCCGCCGGCCGATGCTATAATGCCTTGATGCGGATATTTCTCCATTTAATCTGAAGTGGTTTTTCACTATCCGTTGAATGTACCTGAAGGCCAATAAATCCGGTAGAAGTCAATGAATCGTTGTAATCCGCAGCGGGCACATCATTGAGCCAAGTTTTGATTGATGGACCGTTGGCTTCTACTCTGTATGAATTCCATTCGCCAAGCTTAAATGCTTTTTTGGCAGCGGGATTGTCATGCAAGTCGTGTACCCATCCACGCCTGCCTTCATCATAGATGCCACCGCTGCGTGCCGTAGTGTCAGGATCAATTTCTACTTGATAACCGTGGACCAGACCGTTGCGATATTCAGGAAGGCTATTGCTGCGAATTTGTACCCCCGAGTTGTGATAGTTGTTTGGAGCAAGGTCCAAGATGACCTCAAATTCCAATATGAAATTATCGTAGTGTTTTTCGGTCACTAAAAAAGAATTGGTAGTGTCACTAACTGGTGCAGTAGTTCCGACGATCATATCTCCATCTATATGATAGGTAGCGTCGCCACCCAGTTTTTTCCAGCCATCGAGCGTTTTGCCGTCAAACAAGTATTCCCAGACCGCTTCTTGTTCGTTTTCTGCCTGTACGTCTATGGCAGGTTGATTATTCGTATCGTTACTTGATTCGCGATTCCCACAATTTGAAAATAGCGCGCCGAAAAGAACGATATATAAGACTTTTTTAAACATGGCAAAGCAAATGTTACTTAATACAACGTTGAATATTTGCATCTATGAATGTATGAAATAGTACTCAAAAGTATACCAGCATCTAGCAAAAAAAATAGTAGTGATAAAAAGGAGAGTTTGGATCAAACTATGGTTTCGGTAGGTTTGTCATTAGGATGAATCGAGCGTCTCTACCGTCGGGCAGTCAGGGCAGTCAGAGGTGTACGTGTCTGACAAAAACTTCGAATTATAGGTCTTTTAATATTCGTCTACTTATTCTAACAAAGCTAGCATTAACTGGAATAGAAATTTTTTGCATCCCTTTAAAACTTTTCACGGAGCACTGTCTAAGAAGACTTACTGTCGATTGTTCTTGATTATTGTTACTTTAGTTTTACAAAAAATTCATGTATCTGTCACATGAATTAAAGGCTGGTTTGTCAACTTAGGAATAAGGAAATATAAGATATGAGATATGATATTGTTGTAATAGCCGACTTGTGCGTGGATATACTAATTACCGCTGACGTAAAGCCAATCTACGGTCAAGTTGAGCAATATGTCAATAATTATCAGTTGGAGGTTGGTGGATCAGCTATAATATTCGCTTCGCAGTTTTCAAAATTAGGTGGTAATATCGGATTAATAGGAACTGTTGGAGATGATGTATTGGGGGATTTTATAAAAAGTAGAATTAAGGAACTCAAAATTACAAATAGCTACATTTTAAAACTTAAGGAATTCAAAACCTCAGTTGGATTGGGTCTATCCTATCATGGCGATCGCGCCATGTTAACTTATAAGGGAAGTATGAATGCAATAACTCCAAAGATGGTCCTGAATTCTAGGATTCTGGATAAATCCAAGCACATCCATATTGCCAGTTATTATTTGCTAGAACAACTGCATTCTTTTTGGAAAGACCGCCTTGCAAATTTCAAACAACAAGGATATACCGTCTCTTTGGATACTAATTGGGCACTTAATAATGAATGGCAGGCTGTAGAAGACGTGTTGGGATACATCGATGTTTTCATACCAAACGAGGGAGAGGCTTTGCGAATATCCAAACAAAAAAGCATTATTGAGGCTGGTAAGTGGCTAAGACAGTTTTGTGGATTGGTTGTCATTAAACTGGGGGCAAAGGGAGCTACTGTTTTCGTAAATAATAATGTACAACATTTCGAAATACCTCCCCAGCTTTCTTCAAGCTTAGAAATCGCCGATACAACTGGTGCAGGCGATAATTTTGACGCTGGATTTCTATATGGATGGACAAGGAAAATGTCAATCGAACAATGCGTTAATCTGGGCCTGAAATGTGGGACTTTAAGCTTATCTCGAATGGGCGGAATA
>JBPCUG010000732.1:0-2538 GCA_051011275.1 Cyclobacteriaceae bacterium
GAGCTCGCCTTGGAAGCGGCATAAGGTGATTGAGGATCATATCTTGTTTCTTCTGTAAATAAGCCTTCCTTACTTAATGAGCCAAATACTTCATCGGTTGAGATATGATAAAAAAGTTTCCCATCGTAGCGATCCTCCCATATCTCCCTACAAGCATTTAGCAGATTTGTGGTGCCGATTATATTTGTTTGCAGGAACTGATTTGGACTTTTGATGGAGCGGTCAACATGAGATTCTGCAGCCAAATGTATCACTGAATCAAACTGATGTTTTTGGAATAGATCAGATAAAAAAGGCATATCATTGATATCACCTTTGATAAAGATATAATTCGATTGATCAACCAGGTCGGAGACATTCTGTAGATTACCCGCATAGGTCAACTTGTCGAGATTGTAAATTCCGTAATCTGGATATTTATTTACTAACAACCGCACCAAGTGGGAGCCTATGAATCCGGCGCCGCCTGTAACTAATACTTTCTTATCCTGCTGTTTCATGTTGCAATTTCTGTTGCCAATTCCAGGAGTCGGAGAGTGCCTCTTCCAAAGATCGGGAGGCTGTCCACCCAAGCATTTTCGTTGCCTTATCTACATTGGCATATATCTGTTCGATATCTCCATCTCTTCTATCTCCGATCCGGTAGTTTAATGCCTGTCCACTTACCTTTTCAAAGGCCTTAACAACTTCTAAAACCGTATGTCCTTGACCAGTGCCAACATTGATAGCATCATAGTAGCTGGCTGCTGATTCAGCTTCTAAAAACTGTAGGGCTTTTACATGGGCTTCGGCCAGATCAGTCACATGAATGTAGTCTCTGATACAAGTGCCGTCGTGCGTGTTGTAGTCACCTCCGAAAATCGTTACTGACTCTCGCAGACCAGCCGCTGTCTGTGTAATATAAGGGACCAAGTTACTAGGGGTTCCCAACGGAAGCTCACCAATTAAAGCCGAGCTATCGGCTCCCACAGGATTAAAATATCTTAGCGCCATTGATTTAAGGGGCGCTTTGCTCTTGACCACATCCTCGATAATGTCTTCGCTGATCTTTTTAGTATTGCCGTAAGGTGACTCTGCATTTTTTCTTGGTGATTCTTCCGTAACCGGGAGCTGCTCCGGCTGACCATATACGGTGCAAGAAGATGAAAATACCAGGTGCGCCACCTGCTGCATTTTCATAGTGGATAACAAGGTGATCAGTGAATCTAAATTATTCCGATAGTACTTTAAAGGGTAGGCTACAGATTCACCTACTGCTTTAAATGCAGCGAAGTGAATGGCCCCCACAATACGCTCTTCTTTCTCAAATACATTATTTAAGAAAGAAGGATCATTGCAGTCATGTTGGTAAAATGTGATCGGAGTCTGTAGGATCTGTTCCAATGAACTGATTACAGAAGCCTTGGAGTTTGATAGATCGTCGATCACTATCGCTTCATAGCCCGCATTTGCTAGAGCAACTACAGTGTGAGAGCCGATGTATCCAGCACCTCCAGTAACTAAGATCTTTTTAGGTAGGGTCATTGGGGTAAATTTAAACCTGTTTTCCGGATTTAAAAACAATGGGGAAAGGCTTAACTAAAGGTTAATCCGCAATCGATCAGTCCAGAATACAATTCAAAGCCATCAGGAAACGTTTTCTTTCATTTTTAATTAATTTTATGGCAAACATAATAAGAGAATGGCTGCTACTACCGATTTAATTGCTCATACCAACTTTACTCCTAATGAAAATCAAAAGATGATCGCCGATATGATCAGAGATTTTGGTGAAAAGGAGATCAAGCCATATATAATGGAATGGGATGAGGATCAAATTTTCCCAAAAGAGTTGTTTACCAAACTTGGTGGGCTGGGATTGCTAGGGGTGTTGGTTCCTGAGGCTTACGGAGGATCTGGGTTTGGTTATCTAGAGTATGTAACCGCCGTTTCTGAGATATCTAAGATATGTGGGTCCATCGGATTATCCGTTGCCGCTCATAATTCACTTTGCACTGGACACATCTTGCAGTTTGCCAATGAGTCCCAGAAACAGCGATGGTTGCCAAAACTTGCCACCGGTGAATGGATCGGAGCTTGGGGCCTTACAGAACCCAACACCGGATCGGACGCGGCCAATATGAGGACGGTGGCTAAAAAAGATGGGGACGATTGGGTCATAAACGGGGCCAAAAATTTCATCACCCATGGTATTTCCGGCCATATCGCAGTGGTCATAGCTCGAACCGGTGAAGTAGGCGACTCCAGAGGCATGACCGCTTTTGTAGTGGAGAGAGGTACACCTGGTTTCAGCGGAGGTAAAAAGGAAAATAAGCTAGGTATGCGTGCGTCGGAAACGGCTGAAATGATCTTTAGTGATTGTAAAATACCCGCTGAGAATGTATTAGGTGAAGTTGGAGAAGGGTTTATTCAATCCCTAAAAGTGTTAGATGGTGGCAGAATTTCCATAGCTGCGTTGAGTATTGGAATTGCCGAGGGGGCTTTGTTGGCGGCTAAACAGTATGCCCGGGAGCGTGAGCAATTCAACCAACCCATCTC
>JBPCUG010000733.1:0-3123 GCA_051011275.1 Cyclobacteriaceae bacterium
AATATTGGTGCCTTTTATTATCGTCTTGCCGGGAGTGATCGGTTTCTATTACTTCAAGGATGGTTTATATGGCGACCAGGATATGATCTATCCTGAGTTGATCAAGAAGGTGCTGCCGTTAAGTCTGGTAGGTTTCTTTGCTGCAGTAGTAATGGGTGCTGTCTTGAGTACTTTTAATAGTGTTTTGAATAGTACCGCTACTATTTTTAGCGCTGGCATTTATAAACGTATCTTACATAAATCCGCTTCTGAAAAGCAGATGGTCATGGCCGGCAAATGGTCATCAGTAGTTCTGGCCATCTTTGCCATTATGGCCGCACCGGCGGTTGCCGGAGCCCCTGACGGATTGTACCAGTTATTGCAGCAGCTCAACGGTATTTTCTTTATACCCATCGCTTCAGTAATGTTAGCTGGTTTTTACATACCGCAAGTTTCTGCAACCGGGGCCAAGGCTGCCTTAGTGGTTGGGTTAAGCTTTTATATTATAACCACTTTTATTCTTGATGTAGATCTCCACTTTGTCCATATCTGGGGGATTGAATTTTTACTGAACCTGGCGGTAATGTTAGTCGTTTCAAAATATTATCCGAATACCAATCCTTTTAAGCCCAAAGATATGGGTGCGGTAAAATTGGAGCACTGGCGCTATGCTAAGCCTCTAGGAATCGTATTAGTGATAGTAGTGATTGCTATTTATATCTGGTTGGGCCAATAACAATGATTAATAAGGAACTTTGGTTATGGATGTAAAGATTAATACTTGTTTGGTAGGCTTAGGAAGGGCGGGTCATTTCCACTTGCACTCGATCAAGCATTCCGCCCATTACAAGTTGAGCTATATAGTGGATCCGAATATTGGAGAAACAGATGTTCCGGAGGGATGTACGCTTTTAACTGATATTGATAAAGCTTTAAAAGATGACAGTTTGGATGCAGTAATTGTGGCATCTCCGACAAAGTCCCATTTTGGTTACATCAAGCGATCACTGGAGGCAGGCAAACATGTGTTTACTGAAAAACCTTTGGGACATAAAGTGGATGAGATCAATGATTGCTTTGATCTGGCACAAAAATCAGGATTAGCTTTGCACCTGGGTTTTCAGCGTAGGTATGATCATAACTTCATAGCTTTGAAAGAAAAAATACCGAGTCTTGGATCAGTACGCATGATAAAGGCAAGTTCACGTGACAACCCAAAGCCTTCTCTGGATTACTTAAAGATCTCCGGTAACATTTTCCACGACATGCTGATCCATGATTTTGATATGTTGGTTTTCCTGCTTGGACCTCGTGTACCCAAAACAGTTTATGCCACTGGTTATTCTTATGATCCGAAGATTGCAAATATTCCTGACTTCGATACGGTGCTGGTAATCCTTAGCTATGCAGAGGGTTTAATGGTTTCCATCGATACCAGCCGTACCTCGCCTTATGGTTATGACCAGCGTATCGAGGTATTTGGTGCTGATGCGATGGCTATGGTAGAAAACGAAGCAGACCATGGGGTGAAAGTTTACAATGAATCAGGCATGAGCGGAGCTACCATTAATTACTCCTTTCCGCAGCGCTATAAGTTAGCTTATGGAAAAGAACTCGAGCAGTTTGCCATCAACCTATACGAGCAGAAGCCACATAACGTCACACGGGAAGAATGCTTATTAGCCTATCTTATAGCTGATGCTGCACATGAGTCTGCAGTTGTGGGGAAAGCGGTTGATTTTAAAGACGGTTATGCCGGTCAGATGAACTGATTTTAAATAACGTACTGGCTGGATAGAGGATTCCGTATTGTTAAGATTTAAAAAAACCTGAATAATCTAAAATTTTTATCTTTAGTTGTGCTAACCTTCCTACCATCACTTCATTAATGGATAAAGCGCAAGAGCTGAAAATATTTGCGGAGCTTCAAAAAGGATCAGAAGATGCCTTTAAGGAGGTGTACGAAGTTTATAGGCTCAAGTTTATCAATTTTGCCAGAAAGTATGAACTGCCTCAGGATGAGATCATTGATGTCTATCAGGACGCTTACATAGTCTTTCATGAAAATGTACTTAGTGGCAAGCTAAAAGTATTGAGTAGTACTATCGGCACCTATTTGTTTGGTATTGGGAAATATATGATCCTGGAAAGGCTTCGGAAACTGAAAAAAAAGGTAAGCTCCAAGCAAGTTCTTTCGGTGGTGAAAGATGAGTTGGATTGGGTAGACAAACAGGAACTTATCGATGAACCTTTGACCAGGGAACAGCAGCTGTTGCAAAAATTCTTCTCTACATTAGGGGAGCAATGTCAAAAATTGTTAACCCTTTTTTATTATCGGGGATTAACCATAGAGGAGATCATGAAAAGTGAAGGTTACAATAGCCTTAATGTGGTGAAAAGCCAAAAATCTCGATGCCTGAAAACACTCAAAGAAAGGATCCAAAAAAAGTGCCTGATATCCGATGGAATACGAGGAATTACTCGAGAACTATTTTAGAGAAGATCTGACGGTTGAAGAAAGGCAATTGTTTCGTGACCTGCTTGAGAATGATCAAGCATTCCAGGAGGAGTTTGCTTTTCAGAGCAACCTTAAAAAGGCGATAACTAAAACTAAACGCGACGACAGGAAAGCGATACTGCAAGAAATAGAGAATAACATAGGCGAGAGTAGATCGGCTCATTTCAAGATAAATTGGGGGCGGTTATCCATTGCCGCAACTATTTTGCTTTTAATTGGTTTTGGTTGGTATTCAGGGTTCTTCTCGGGCCCTGATATGCAGGGTATGTATGTTGCAAACTATCAGGTGTACCCTAATACCGAATACACCATCGATAGAAATACTGAGGAGAATACTTTGGAAAGGAGGGCATTTGTGGCCTATGAAACAAAGGACTATGTGGAAGCAATTCCATTGTTTCTAGAACTAATTGGGCAAGGTGTGCCTAACATAGATTTTTATCTGGGACAAAGTTATTTGGGTAATGACCAGGCTAGAGAAGCGATCCCTGTTTTCAAGAAGGTCATTAATGAAGATGATGCCTATGCGGAAGAGTCTAAATGGTATCTAGCATTAGCTTTCCTTAGAATTGAGGAAAAGAAGAACGCTATTGAACAGCTCAGAGAAATCAAGACCGGGTATAAAC
>JBPCUG010000734.1:0-8515 GCA_051011275.1 Cyclobacteriaceae bacterium
TGCATAGCTAATGCGGGGGTCACTTTACCACATGGTATGGGGATGGCCATTGGAGGTATGTATCCACAAGTGGCGCATGGTCAGGCATTGGCGATCGTTTACCCCGCCTGTACTCAGTTCACCTGGAGGGATGCGATAGACCGATATGCATTTTTGTCAAGAACTTTTAATCAAGAACTTAATGGTTTATGTGATGAGGAAGCGGCAAAAATGGCTCCCAATGAAATTGTTAGATTTTTAAATAAGATTAATCTCAATCAAAAACTAAGGGAAGTTGATATGCCCGAAAGCGAAATAGAAGCACTAGCTAAAAAGAGTATGGTATTGCCGGATTATGAAAACAATCCGAGAATAACAAGCTACGAGGAGATGATCCAATTAGTGAAGGATTCCTATTAAAGCTTTTGAATGTTGCTACAAAGAAGTAAATACTTAGTTAATAATGATAACTTAGTCAGTTAATTTAGACGCTACATGATCGATCAAGATACCCAAAGAAAGGATGCTTCCTATATCAATCGCCTCAATAAGATTGAGGTACTAAGGCTAATTCGAGAGTCGGACCAAATATCACGAGCTGCCATCGTAAAACAAACTAAGCTTAGCGCACCCACAGTTACGCGCATAGTGGATAGCTTAATGAATGACAAATTGGCGGTGATGGTGGGTGATGGTGATTCCACCGGTGGGAGGCCACCTAAGTTGATAAAATTTGATGGCACTCATAATTATGTGATTGGAATTGACTTGGGATCGACCAGCATAAGAGGAGTTATTTCCAATCTAGAGGGGAAATTTATCACTGAAATAGAAACACCAACTGATCTGAAGGGTGGCGCTAAAAAGGTTAGCGCGCAAGTTGCTCAGCTTATTGATAAACTGATCAACCGTTCAAAACTCGGTGATGATAAAATATTAGGAGTGGGATTAGCAGTTGCCGGATTGATCAATATTCAGACTGGGATAGTGGAGTACTCACCGGTTTTTAATTGGGAGAAAGTAGATCTCAGGAAAGAGCTAAAGAAGCATATTGATATTCCTGTGTATTTCGATAACGTATCTCGGGTCACTGCCTTGGGTGAATTGCTCCACGGAGTGGGCAAAAAGCACAAAAATTTTATTTGTGTGAACGCTGGATACGGAATTGGAGCGGGCATAATTGTCAACGGGGCAAGATTTTATGGAAGTAAAGGATTTAGCGGGGAGTTCGGTCATATTGTAGTAAATAGTTCAAGTAGTTATGTGGGTAAGGATGGGATCAAAGGTTGCTTGGAAGCTTTGGCCTCTGGATATGGAATTGCTAAAATCGCTAAGGAAAGAATAAAAGCAGGTTACAAGAGCAGTATTCTGGAAGTCGTTGGTGGCGATCTTGACAAAATTACTGCTAAGACCGTTATCGACTTGGCGAAAGAGGGAGATCCTTTGGCTACAGAAATTTTTGAAGAAGCCATGACCTATTTAGGTCACGGATTGGATACACTGATCAAGCTTATGAATCCTGAGGTGATTGTGATCAGTGGTGGATTAACTAAAAGTGGGGAAATATTCTTTGAAAAGCTGCGTGAGCATACCTTTGAAAACCGATTGAAGCCGGTGGAAGATGAAGTGCAAATTCTTCCTTCGTCCTTTAAAGAGGATGCTACTCTTGTAGGCGCGTTTTCACTGATTATTTCTAAGGTGCTTCAATTTGAAAATGGCGCCAGAAACTTAGTCAGCTAAGAGTCGATAAATGTTAATGGCCAAAATGAAGGCAGACCTGTGGGTTTGAAATTGTGTTTATCAATGAAATAAGGTTAATAATCTGCCTCTATGCAGTAAAAACAGAAGAAATAATTTGCTTTATATACATACTTTTGTAAGATTAGAAAGTAATATAAATACAAAAAAAGTATTTAACTAAATCCAATCTGTGATATGCTAAGACAATATCTAAAGAAGTCTAAAATTTCAGGGCTGGTTGTAGCCATGACTACGTTGATTTCGTTGCAGGCCGTCGCTCAGAATCAAGTTAGAGGTAGGGTGATAGGTAGTGAGACAGGAGAGACTTTGGTCGGTCTAACTGTTCAACTGAAGGGAACATCAACTGGAACTGTTACCGATGTTGAAGGTAATTACGTTATCGATGCTCCATCGGATGGAGTGTTGATTCTTTCATTTATCGGGTTAAAAACTCAAGAGGTTTCAATCGGCGGAAGAACGGTGGTAAACGTCACCATGGAACCAGATATTTCGCAGCTTGAGGAAT
Source organism: Cyclobacteriaceae bacterium (assembly GCA_051011275.1). Lineage (GTDB taxonomy): Bacteria > Bacteroidota > Bacteroidia > Cytophagales > Cyclobacteriaceae > JBPCUG01. Next base: position 2,246 of record JBPCUG010000734.1, read on the forward strand.
TGGTGGTAGTCGGATACGCCTCAAGAAACAAGAGAGATGTGACTTCATCGGTAGCCTCGGTAGATATCCAAAATATGGCGAAAAGATCTACTGCGGATGTTACGCAAGCCCTGCAGGGAAATGTAACCGGAGTACAAATTTATGCTACTGATCAATCTCCAGGAGCTGCCTTTAACTTTAATATCAGGGGTATAAGCTCTCCCGAAGGTGCGGCAGCCTCTCCTCCTTTGGTAATTGTCGATGGAGTGCAAATATCCGGCCTGCAGTTTGTTGAGTTCGAAAATGTGGTAGGCGTAGGCGATGGCCTCCGACAAACTACCGGTTTGGAGAATATCAATCCAAATGATATTGAATCTATTGAAATTCTGAAAGATGCCTCCGCTGCGGCTATCTATGGGTCCAGAGCCGCAAATGGAGTGATCCTTGTCACCACCAAAAGAGGAGGGAAAGGAGCCCCAAGAGTGACCTATAACATGACCATGGGGACTCAAGTTCCTTTTAAGGGCCCTGATGTAGCTAATGCAGAGCAGTACATCCAAATCATGCAGGGGATGTACGGGGATGATCTTGCAGAGGCCGACTTAGTACCCCAGGCCGCATTGGACTATATAGCCAATCCATCCCAGTTTGACTCCTATGACTGGTATGATATTGTTTATAATAATGCATTTACTCAGACCCATGACCTATCAGTTTCAGGTGGTGGGGACTTCGGTAGCTATAGGATCTCAACCGGCTATAAGGATCAGGATGGAATTGCATTGGGTACTAACTTCAAAAGAGGTAATATCCGGGCCAACAGCGATTTTAACGTAAGTGATAAAATCAAAATCGGGCAAACTTTGGCTTTGTCAAGGGGTAAAACGGATCCTGAACCATATGCATTCAGCCGATCTGTTTATTATAAAGCCATAGCGCAGGTACCCTACTTCTCTCCTTATGGAATTAATCCCGATCCTACAAATGATCCGTCAGCGCCTCCAAGAGTCAGGTCGTTTTATTGGGGTGGAGGGGATAACCCGGAAGCTTTGATTAGAAACCCATTGGATTATCAGCAGTTTTGGAGTAAGGACATAACTCAAGATAATATCCAAGCGAGCTTGTACGCCGAATATGAAATAATCAAAGGCTTGAAGTACAAAATCACTGGGTCTTACAACCAGACTGATGCATTAATTGAAAGCAGGACGCGTACAATGAGCCAACCGCAGGAATATTTTAACTGCGAGAGATGCATTGAAGAACAAAGGACCAGAGTGTCTAATTGGTCATTGGATAATATACTTTCATATAATGGATTATTTGGCAAACACTCGGTGAATGCACTAGTAGGTTATGTGTCTCAAGAATTTAGTGAAAGCTTTCTGGGTGGATCTAAAGCCGATTTCTTATCAGACATTACCTCTACGCTTAACGGACCCGGAGCTAATCCTCTTTTCACCAGTTTAGAGGGATCCAATTCTAAGAACAGGTTGGTTTCATTTATTTCCCAAGCATTCTATTCTTATGATAATAAATACCAAGTCACATTTAATTTCAGAAGGGATGGATCATCAAGATTTGATCCATCAGTTCGATGGGGAAATTTTCCGGGAGTTTCAGCAGCCTGGCGGGTATCCAATGAGGGATTCTGGAGTAGCATGGGGTTGGATAGGATTCTCTCTGACTTCAAAATTAGAGCTGGGTACGGAGTGTTAGGACGCCAAAATAGTGGCATTTATCCTCCTCAAGCTACACTGAGCTACTTGCCATACTCCTTTGGTGGAACGTTGACCGATGGGCTGATAACCCCAGGTCCGGTGAATGCTTTTATTACTTGGGAAGAGTCCAAAACGACCAATATAGGTTTGGAATTTGGAATTCTTGAGGATCAGATATCTGGTTCGGTTGAATATTTTAAAAGAGAAACCGACCAGCTGGTATCCAGTTTGGTCATTCCCGGATCTGCAGGCGGCGGAGAAATTCCTACTAATGACGGCCTGATCAAAAATAATGGGGTTGAATTTGCATTAGCTTATACTCAGTCCATCGGTCAGGTCAAATTCAATGTAGGAGTGAATGCCACTTATGTTGATACCGAGCTTACTCAAATCCCGGAAGATGTGATATTTGGAGAAGCTCCAGAATGGGATGTCCCACATGTTATTGAAATTTATGAAGGAAGAGCACCTTCCGAGTTCTGGTTAATTAAAACTGATGGTATTTTCAGGTCACAAGCCGAAATTGATGCCCATGTTGGTCCTGATGGATTGATCCAGCCTGAGGCTCAACCGGGGGACATCAAATTTATTGATGCAAATGGGGATGGAGTAATTACTACCGAGGGTGATCGTCAGTTTGCTGGACGAGGACGCGCTCCTTGGTCTGCAGGACTTAATCTGAACGCAAGCTACCAGGCTTTTGATTTCACCATGAATTTGTATGGTAATTTTGGGCATCACGTTTTTAATGGCCCAAGGTACTTGATTGAACAACCCTTTGGTTATGACAATTTTAGTGCGAACCTTCTGAATGCTTACGATCCTACAACCAATCCGGACTCAAATTTCCCAAGAAATAACCCCAGTGATATTGATGAAAATTGGAACTCCAATCCAGCGACAGATAGATACTTGGAAAAAGGAGATTTTGTAAAAGCGGCATTGATTGAGGTGGGTTATACTATTCCAAACCCTATAATCAGCAAAGCTGGTATATCATCGGCGCGCGTAAGCCTTAGTACACAGAATTTGTTTACGCTTAGTGGTTATCAAGGTATAGATCCTGAGCAAGGAAGGGACGGCTGGATAAGTGCTGGAATCGACAGAGGCACTACCCCTCAGTCACGTAGTTTTTTGCTTAACCTGAGTGTCACATTTTAATTAAACGAAAAATTAGAGTAATGAAAATTTATAATAAAATAATCGTTGCGATTTTTCTACTTGTAGTTTCTGGCTGTGATGAGGATTTTTTGGACCTCACCGATCCAAATGCCATAACCACCGGTAGTTTTTGGTCATCACCTGCCGATGTCGAATCTGCAATAGTCACATTGTACCCTACCTTCAACTCATTGTGGGATGGGGCACCGGAATCATCTAATTTAAGAAGTGATGCTGTAGCGCTCGCTGCGGTAGATTTTGCTCAATTTAACCAGTTTTATACGTTTGTGAATACGCCGGTTAATGGGGTTTCGGACGGATTTTGGTTTGATGCCTACACTTTGATCTTTAGGGTGAATACCATTCTACAGGAAATGGAAAACATTGAATTCACGGATGCCGCTCAAAAGGACCTTTTAACTGCTGAGGCCTTGTTTTTTAGAGGAGCAGCCTATTTCCGATTAGCTCATCTCTATGGTCAAGTGCCTATCGTATTACAGCCGGCCGAAACTGAGGATGAGTTTAACAACCCCAAGGCAGAATCGATAGGAGCAGTATGGGATCAAGCCATTGCGGACTTACAAACGGCTAAAAATGGATTGCCATTAGATCAAGACCTAGAAGGTGCCGTCACCAAAGGAGCGGCTATGGGTTTCCTGGGCAAGTTATACCTGTACCGAGCTGGTTACCTGGGGGACAATTCTTATTACGCTCTGGCAGCCTCTGAATTTAAGGAAATCATAGACCTTGGCAAATATGGATTAGTAGCCGATTGGATGGACAACTTTTTATCCGGAAATGAGAACAACGAAGAATCTTTGTACGAAGCCCAGTATGATGTTTTTTCGGGTTCCTATGATGCAACTCAACCTAGACCAGGTAACGCCAGTGTTCCTGGAATATCCGGTGAAATTGTTTCCAAACCTTCAGAATGGATCTTTGACGAGATGACTAAGGAAATGACGATAGATAACGAAATGGATGTCCGTCTATTAAATACCCTATACTTTGAAGGCGGATTATCACTCTTTGGTGTTGCATTTGCAGATCTTGGAGACGGTTTGGTTTGTGGGTCCGGCGATGGCGGTGGTGGTAACAGCGAATTAGATTGTTGGGAGGAGGATCTTACTGGCGAAGATGGATTCTGGACAACGGCAATTGAAGAATTAGTGCCAGGAGCAGAGATAGTGGAAGTGATACTATTCGGATGTTGGGATCCTGTGGCTGAAACAGAATTTGAAAATATTGGAGTAAGAGTGGATCAGGGTTGTAGGATCATATTTAACAACTGGACAGAAGAAGTGATTGGTAATGGGTGCGAAGCAAGTAATGATGGGGGTAGTTTTCCAGGATGGTTCAGAAAATATTTACCTGTAGATTTAGCCTGCTATTTAGATGGCCCTGCCGTTAACAATGAAAGAATACTGCGGTTTGCTGATATCTTATTGATGTACGCGGAGGCTTTGGTGATGTCTGGAGGTTCATTGACTGATGCTGCAGATGCCGTTAATCAAGTAAGGCAAAGAGTAAATCTTCCCGTAATGACATTTGCAAATGGTACTGAATTGATGACGGAAATTGAGCACCAGAGAGTAATGGAATTCGTGATGGAGGGGACCAGATACTTTGATTTGATCCGGTGGGGTACTTTGGTCGAAACCTTAAATGCTCACGGATTTCCTGATGGTGCTTCAAATATCGATTTTGAAAAGCATAAGTATTTCCCAATACCATTAGGGGAAGTTAATTCCAATGAATTGCTGGACCAAAATCCGCTTTGGAATTGATAAGGGACGTTTACCATAGTAAAATGAATGCAATTCAATTTTTATTGAATTGCATTCATTTTATTGTGCATGGTGCCGGTTGGGTTACGAATGGTAGCCGATACTTATCCAACTTGTAATTGACCTAACATGAAAACCAGAAACCATAATATTATCCCGAAGCTTCCAGAAATATTGCGACTAACTAAATACGGTCTTTCGAAAAGCAGGGCGTTAGTATGTTCTTTTTTTTGCTTGATATTACTGTACGGCTGCAATCCTACAAACATTGATGGTTCCTGGGATTATGAACTTCAGGCTGAAGAGGAGCAGTCGGCGGGCATTCTGAAATTGGCAAATGAAAACGGTGTCTATGTCGGAGTTTTGAATTCATTTGATCTAGGAAAGATAGAATTAAATAACTTGGAGATTGCAGGTAACGATCTATCTGCGGATTTTGAAAAATGGGGCATGGAATGGATTCTGAAAGGGTCTTTTAGCGGGGATGAATTTGAAGGGACTTTGACGGTTGACGATGAGCAAATGCCATTTGTAGCAAAAAGGCAGTCAAATGAACCTATTGTGATAGATCGCTCTGATATAAAGTATATCCTGGGAGAAAATGATCTGCAAGAGACGGAGCTGAATATAGACCATGCCGGTCTTATTCAAGACTTAGACCAGGAGTCTTTTGAAAGAGGAGAAAGGATTTATAATTCGAATTGTATCAACTGCCACGGAACCCCAGGTATTGAAGGGTCTATACCCTTATCCCTGAAATTTTGGGGCCAATCTTTTAAAACTGGATCCGATCCTTTTTCGATGTATCAAGTAGTAGCCAGGGGTTATGGATCCATGCCTCCTCAATTGACACTTACTCCACAGGAAAAATACGATGTAGTTACTTATATACGTGAGGGTTTCATTCGAAAACAAAACAAGGAAGAATACTTCAAAGTTACACCAGGTTATTTAGGGGAGCTACCTAAGGGTTCTTCAAAAGGACCTGAATCAACACCCCATCACCCCTGGTCCGATCAAAATTATGGTAACTTTTTTATTAACACCTACGAATTAGTTGATGAAGAAACCGGTCCCGAAAGATATCATTCTCCTGGCCCCACGCCTTATGCCGATGAAGATTATTCAAAAAATAATTTTGCCTATAAGGGTATAGCAGTTCGATTGGATGAAGGTGAAGGCGGCGTGTCTGACGGGAACACCTGGATGATATTTGACCATGATGTAATGAGAGTTGCTGGTGGATGGACCGGCGAAGGGTTTATCGACTGGGATGCCATACTGCTCAATGACCGGCATGAGACCTATCCGCGTACCATTGGGAAACTTCATTTTGAAACGCCGGTAGGGCCAGGGTGGGCAAACCCAGCTAATGGATCGTTCGATGATCCTAGATTCAGTGCCCGGGACGGTAGAAAATTTGGACCGCTTCCAAATAATTGGGCCAGCTATAAAGGATTGTACCATCATGGTCACAACATAATTATTTCCTATACGGTTGGTACAGCAAAAATTTTGGAGCGCTTGGGAATGGAAAGATCTGGGGAGCATACTGTGTTCACCAGAACGCTTAACATAAGCCCCAGTAGCTCGATCCTTAAGATGAGAGTAGCTCCTTCAGC
>JBPCUG010000735.1:0-3850 GCA_051011275.1 Cyclobacteriaceae bacterium
GCGTATTATAAATATTGCTGTCGCGCTTGGTAGATTGAGCCACAACAATAAAGGAAAACATCACTGTTGCCCTAAGCACTGAGGGCGACAATCCAGTAAGAAAAGCATACAACCATAATATTAGTAGTACTACCGATGCAAAGATCCATTTACCTCCATTGCGTTTTCGAAGAAATCCCAGCAGGCCTAATAGTACCATATAAATGATCCCGACATGCAGACCAGATACAGCCAGCACGTGGATAGCCCCGGCACCTGCATAAGCATCTTTCAGCTGATTATCCAAACCATTTCTGATACCAAGTAGTAAGGCCGATGCGATCGCTTGCTGCCTCTCTCCTATTACATATCTCTTTATAGTTGCCTGGCCTTGAGCACGCAGCCAATAGGTAAAGGCAAACAAACGCGAAGGTGGCCGAAGATCCAGGAACATGACTTGACCTTCACTGGTTGCGAATTGCTGGTAGATGATGTCGTGCCTAGCCAGATATTCCCGGTAGTTGAACTCGCCGGGATTGGCCGGCCCTGCAACTATTTGTGGGGCTCCTTTTATCAGTAATCTGTCTCCGTATTGAATCTCCCTAGCAGACAATGGCGTGTACAACATCACCTGAGTTTTTAAACTTTTCCAGTCTGAGTGGTAGCGGAATTGTTGTAACGCTACTTTGGTGCGATTGGTCTTTGTCCTGGGGACACTGTTTTCGAGTGCAACAGCCTGATAGTAGGTAACCCCATCGGTTGGTAATAGGGCTTCGGGCTTTGTATCTATGGAATAGCGTAACATCCCGATTAGCAAGAAGGTTAATAAAGCGCTGAAGCCTATCAAGGTATTCAATCGGTATAACTTTGGAGGCTTTATCCAAATTACGGCATACAGATACCCCAGCAAAATTGAAGCAACGACGATCAATGTCACCTGCCATGACAAAGTGATATGCCGTGCGATCCACAAACCCAGGATATAGGCTGAGGTAACTCTAATAAAAGGATAACCTAACCAATGTGACATAGATGGCCTCGAAAAGGAGCCATTCAAGATAAGGAAATAGAATTACAAATGTCTGGTTGCTGGTTGCTGGTTACAGGTTGCTGGTTGCTAGTAAGCCCGATTATTTGAACATGAAGAAGTGCAGAGCCACGCTGTGCTGCCCAACGGTGTTTAAAAATACTTGTGTCTAATTTTGTCAACTGAGAACTGAGAACTTAAAACTGAGAACTAGTTACCCTTCTTTGGATTCGCCTTCTGATAAGCCCTAATGATGTCTTTAACGATCTTGTGCCGGATCACATCCTTGGCATCAAGTTCAACGTAGCCGATCCCTTGCACATCCTTCAATATCTTCAAGGCATGGATCAAACCTGACTCTTGATTCTTTGGTAAATCGATCTGGGAACGATCTCCATTAACGATCATCTTAGACTTAGGCCCAGTACGAGTCAAGAACATTTTGAGCTGCATAGGAGTGGTATTCTGTGCCTCATCCAAAAGAATAAAGGCTTGATTGAGTGTGCGGCCTCTCATATAGGCTAATGGTGCAATCTCGATCACCCTATTTTCAAGATAATAACGAAGCTTCTCTGATGGGATCATGTCATCCAGTGCATCATAAATAGGCCGTAAATAAGGGTCTATTTTTTCTTTGAGGTCACCAGGCAGGAAGCCCAGGTTTTCTCCGGCCTCAACTGCTGGCCTGGTGATAATGATTTTTTTTACCTCCTTATTTTTCAAAGCCCTTACAGCTAGGGCAACTGATATGTAGGTTTTACCGGTTCCAGCTGGACCGACAGCGAAAACCATATCGTTTTCTGATGCTGCTTTAACCAAAGCCAGTTGGTTGGCGCTCTTTGGCTTTATCTTAAATCCCCGGGTGCCATAGATAAGAATATCATTTGGCCCGTGATCAACCAACGTCTCTTCTTCTTGTTCCAGATAGTCAACTACGTTATCCTGGGTCAATTTCCCAAATTTATGATAGTGCGCGAGCAAGGCGTTCAGAATGTCACTGATCTTGATGATCTCCGGCTGGGTACCTTTGATCCGGATCTCATTGCCTCGGGATATGATCTTGCTTTCGGGAAATGCAGTGGCTACTTTTTTTATGTTTCTGTTTTCAACTCCTAAAAAGTCAATCAGCGATATGTTGTCTAGAGTAATTACTTTTTCTACCAAATGCCTATCTATTTAATGTATTTAAAGTTATTTAAAAGATTAAAAAAATCCCTACTTTTAGCCCTTCAAAGTTGTAAAATTTGTCTTCTCTTAAATGGCTATCATTACCCTCACTACTGATTTCGGAGAGAGTGACCATTATGTCGGAGCCGTTAAAGGGAAAATCGCCAGCCTCAATCCCGGTATCCAAGTTGTGGATATTACCCATGAGATAGAACATTTTGACCTGGCCCACGGTTCCTTCGTTCTCCGCTCTGTCTTTCGGGAATTCCCTGCCGGAACAGTACATTTAGTAGCGGTGGACAGTATTGGTCCCGCGGAAACGAAGTTCATTGCCGTAAAATTGGAGGATCATTTTTTTGTTTGCCCTGACAATGGTTTGCTGGGGCTGGTAAGCGATAAGGAGGCCGATTTGGTAATAGAACTTCATGATCCAAACAAGCAAAAATCTGCTTTCCCAGCCAGGGATATCTTTACTCCAGCCGCGGTGCACTTGGCCAGCGGCAAAGATATACATGATCTGGGCAAACCGCTACCGGAAATAAAAAAAATGCTCGGCCGTGTTTTACGGGCAACAAAAAAACAGCTAACCGGTCATGTAGTGCGAGTGGATCACTATGGAAACTTGATCACCAACATCGAGCAAGAAATATTTTTCAAGTTAAAGGAAGACCGGAAGTTCAAACTTGTCTTTGGCCGCGAAAATGTAAGCCGTATCCACCAATCCATACAAGATACCTCTAGTGGGGATTGCTTTGTCATTTTTAATAGCCTCGGCTTTCTGGAGATAGGCATTAATAAAGGTAATGCGGCGCAGTTGCTGGGACTTCGATTTGATACGCCAGTTACTGTGGTATTTGAAGAATAGTCAATAGTCGACGGACCACTGCTGTGGACGGTCGACTGTGGTCTGCGGATAGAATTATGCTAATACGAATCGTACATATGACCTTCCAGCCGGACAAAGTACCGGAATTCCTGGCTTTGTTTGAAGCCTCAAAGCCAATGGTGAGACATTTCACCGGCTGCCATCATTTGGAACTATGGCAAGACCAAAATGATGAAAACAAATTTATGACTTATAGCCACTGGGATAGTGAAGCTGCTCTAAACCGCTACCGTGATTCAGAACTGTTTGCCGGTATCTGGAAGCAGACCAAAGCACTCTTTTCTGACAAACCAAGAGCTTATTCTTTAGAGTCGGTAGCTTAGTTATTCCTTGCTCGTTGATAGCTAGCTTTTAATTGCCAATTGTTCATTGCTAATTGTCAATTGTTTCCTTAATATTGCAACCCTAATTCTGTCTTGAGTTTTCAGTCTTCAGTTTACAATGTATAACTAAAACTGAGAACTATAAACTAAGAACTGATTTGCCCACTTTGTGTGGGCCGTAGCCCTTGCCGAATTTGTTAGGTTTACGTACACTAATTGAGCGAAGGCCCAGGTGGCGGAATTGGTAGACGCGTTGGTCTCAAACACCAATGCCTTCGGGCGTGCCGGTTCGACTCCGGCCCTGGGTACATTTTAAAACCGTAAGTCACTTATTATAAGTGATTTGCGGTTTTATTTTTTCACTAGGTCAAGTTATAGGTCAAGTGGATTTGAAGTACTTGACAGTAAATGGAAAGCAAGTTTTGGAAAATGATACAATGTGATCGATCCTCCAACGGTTACCTTTGC
>JBPCUG010000736.1:0-6976 GCA_051011275.1 Cyclobacteriaceae bacterium
CATTACGGACGTACCACTGGATGATGATCATGAGTTAGACTACACAACTTGGGAAATTGATAAATATGGTGCTTTGCTTATCGGTGACAACGATCAAATAGAAATAAATGGCGAGGATGATCATATATGGTTGCGGAAGGAGATCGCTTGATCTTGTACGATCCCGACGGCCGAGAACTGGAAGAAATGCCTGTTTATCTGCAACGGATAGATTAAGATATTTAGGAGTCACGGAAAAATGAAGGGCCTGCGAGATTTTCTCGCTGGCCCTTCATTTTAACAATTGAGGCTAAGTATTATAATCTAGCGGGGCATTTTCACCGCCAGCGGTTTCAACTGCTCCTTCTCCCCATTGGTATTGTGCATCACCAAAACCTAAGATGGGGTAGAAGATGATACCCAAGAGAACCAAGCCAATCGTAAATCCTACATCCCTACCAAAAGACAGGGCAAGCTGATGTGCAACCATTATGGAAATCACGATATTGACAAAGGGAATTAACATAAGCACTACCCACCAAACTGGCTTCTTGACAATTTCAAGTAATACAACAATATTATAGATTGGAATAATAGCTGCCCAACCGGGTTTTCCAGCTTTTGTGAATATTTTCCACATTGAGGCAATCATCAATACTATGACTGCTAAATAAATGATTCCCATTACGATACCCAAAACGGGACCGACTTCGGTGCTTTCCATTGTTTTTTATGTTTTAGTTAGATTTAATCAGGATTAATATAGGGAAATAATCTAACTTTTGTAAAGACGAGATCTTCCATTATACTTGCAGACTTATTTAGTATTTAGTGGTAAGTATCAAGTATTAGGTAATAAGAATTAATGCTCCCAATGACCTACAAGGAGACTTTAGAATTTCTTTATCAACAACTTCCTAGATTTCAACAGGTAGGTAGTGCGGCGTTCAAAAAAGACCTGAGCAATATTCGTGAACTTTGTGCTTCTTTAGGCGATCCACAAAAGCAGTTTCGCGCAATTCATATTGCTGGTACCAATGGCAAAGGGAGTTCCGCTCATACTTTGGCCTCTGTACTGCAAAGTGCAGGATACAAAACCGGTTTGTATACCTCCCCGCACTTGAAAGACTTTTCTGAAAGGATTAAAGTTGACGGTAATCCAATAGACCAAGAATCGGTAGTAGCTTTTGTGGGAGAGAATGGGGAATTAATAGAGCAGGTGCAACCATCTTTTTTTGAGATGACCGTTGCGTTGGCTTTTAAATATTTTGCTCAAGCGAAAGTAGATATTGCTGTGATTGAGGTGGGGCTAGGTGGTCGTTTGGATTCTACAAATATCATAGATCCTTTGGTGAGCCTAATAACTAACATAAGCATGGATCATCAAAAATTTCTTGGGGATAGTCTTTCAGACATTGCTGGCGAAAAAGCTGGGATCATAAAAGAGGAGGTACCAGTCGTGATTGGTGAAAGACAACCGGAAATCAGTCAAATATTTGAAAGGAAAGCAGAAAGCCTCGAGGCTCCTATTTACTTTGCCCAGGATTATTTTGAGGTATCTCATCTTGAAGATAACAGTGGTGGACAACAATTCGAGATCAGGAAAAATAATCATACCTATCTGAAGGATGTCTATCTTGATTTGGCTGGCCATTATCAAAAAGACAATTTACCTGGGGTACTCATGACCGCTGATCTGCTTAATCAAATGGGGTTTGATATTTCAGAGAATGCAATAAGAAAAGGCTTTGCACAAATAAGGGATTTGACCGGTTTGAAAGGCCGTTGGCAGGTGGTGGCAGAGCAGCCCCTGATGATCTGTGATACGGGCCACAACGTTGGCGCCTGGAGCCGTTTATTGGGACAGCTTGAGCAAGCAAATTACGATCAACTAATAATTGTACTTGGTTTGGTCGATGACAAAGATCCCTATCCGATTTTGGAGCTTTTGCCCTCAGAAGCATATTACTACTTTTGTCAGGCTCAAGTTCCAAGAGCCTTGGAGGCCGAGATGTTAAAGGAAGCAGCGCTTGTTAATGGCTTAGTAGGAGAGGTAGTATCCGATGTAAACCAAGCAATTACTCAAGCCAGAAAAAAGGCAAAGCCAGCAGATCTAATATTTATCGGGGGCAGTACCTTTGTAGTAGCAGAAATAGATAACCTCTAATGAGCCGAAGGAAAACCAGGAAGTTTGCTGACAATGATCGACGAGATAATGTGATCCAGCGAGGCAAGCCATTGTTCGATACAATTAAAGGTCGCTGGCGAGCGCACTACTTTGGAAACGAGGGTGATGTTGTCTTGGAACTTGCTTGTGGTCGTGGTGAATATACTGTGGGTTTGGCACCTGTTTACCCAGAGAAAAATTTTATTGGGATCGATATCAAGGGAGACCGTATTTGGAAGGGTAGTTCTAAGGCAGAGGAGCAGCAGCTGAAAAATGTTGCCTTCTTACGAACCCAAATTCAGCTACTAGAAGATTTTTTCAGCCCCGGTGAAGTGGACGAGATCTGGATCGTTTTCCCTGACCCAAGACCAAAAGGACGGGATGAGCATCGGCGTTTGACCCATCCGAGATTTTTACAGATATACAATAAGATCTTGAAACCAGGAGGGATTGTTCGTTTGAAGACTGACAATACCTCTCTTTTTGAATACTCCATGGAAGTGATACCGGAATTTCCTGGGGTGTGTGAATTTCGTTTCACTCAAGACCTATATAACTCGCAGTATAATGACTTACACTGCAATATAACCACTAAGTACGAGCTGATGTTCCGGGACCAAGGGGAGATCATCAAATACTTGCAATTCCGACTTGGTTGAAAGGTTTAATCTGATTGGTTTCAGTTTTTTCCGAAAATTTTCGTCGTTTCCCTGCGCTATAAACTCCCTTATAACATACATATTATCAGTTATATGCAGGTGAATTGAAACTTTTTGGTAGTTTGAACGTAATATGATTATGATATCAAAATAGTATCACTTAATCAAACATTAATGGCAACAGAAAAAGACTACTCCCCAAGCAATGGCTATCTAGCAGCGGCCTTAATTGCTGCTCTTATTGGGGTGAGTGTAATGGGCTTGATCGTCCGCATTCCCCTATTTGCAATTTTATTATTTATCTCCATTTTCTTATGCATTGGGTTTACTATTGTATACCCCAATGGAAGCCGGGTACTCACGCTGTTTGGAGCCTATAAAGGGACTATTAAAAGGAATGGCTTTTTTTGGGTCAATCCGTTTTTCCTTAGGAAGAGCATTTCCTTGCGGGCACGCAACTTTGACAGCGAGCGGGTAAAGGTCAATGACAAATTGGGCAACCCTATAATGATCAGTGTGATCCTGGTTTGGCAGGTGAAAGAGACTTACAAGGCTGCTTTTGAAGTGAATGATTATGAGAATTTTGTAAGAGTCCAGAGTGATGCGGCCGTTCGAAAGCTAGCTGGTTCCTACCCATATGATAATTTTGACGATGAGCAAGCAGAAATCACTTTGCGATCAGGATTAGGTGAGGTAAATGAAGCCCTGGAGAATGAATTACGGGATCGACTCAATATCGCAGGGATCCATGTAATTGAGGCCCGTATTGGTTATTTAGCCTACGCCTCCGAAATTGCAAGTGCCATGTTGCGTCGTCAGCAAGCTACCGCGATAGTAGCTGCTCGCCATAAGATAGTAGAAGGTGCGGTGAGTATGGTGGAAATGGCTTTGGACGACCTCTCCAAGAGGCAAGTGGTTGAGTTAGATGAGGAAAGGAAGGCCTCAATGGTTAGCAATCTGATGGTGGTATTGTGCAGTGATAAGGATGCCAGTCCAGTGTTGAATACAGGTACTTTATATCCATAGGAGGCAAGATGAGAAATCAGGTATACTTTAGGGAGCAGCAGCGGTTTAATCAGGGATGGTTTATTGCCCTAATGGCTGTGATTTCTATGGCCGCTTTGGTGCCTTTGGCTATTGGGTTTTACATGCAGATAATTCTACATGAGCCTTGGGGAGATCAGCCGATGTCAGACACTGGGATGATAGCGTTATGCAGTGGAATGCTCTTTGCTATAATTGGTGCTAATTTGATTGTATTCTCATCCAGACTGGAGACCAAAATTGAGGATCACAGTGTTCTCTATAGGTATCCTCCTTTAATAAATAAATGGGTTAAAGTTAACAAGACCGATATCAATGGCTATCAGATAAAGAAATTCCATCCCTTATTTGATTTTGGGGGATGGGGTTACCGAATGGGATTTAAAAGAAAGCGGGCATTTCACATCAAAGGAAACATGGGTTTATCTATGGAACTGGCTAGTGGTAAAACCATTTTGCTAGGTACGCAAAAACCCGATATGCTGCACTCGGCCATGAGAAAACTTATGAAACCGACGGAGGAGTTCTAATCCATGGCTAAGAAGAAAGCCTTTGTACTCAGGATGAACCCTGAGACGTTAAAAGAGTTGGAAAAATGGGCTTCGGATGAGTTCAGAAGCCTCAATGGACAAATTGAATATCTACTGCAGCAAGCCGTAAATAGAAGAAAGGGACGCAAAAAGAAATAACCTGCGATCCCCTTTCCTATGTTTTAAGGCTTTGCAAAAATGGCATCATCAATTTCTTGATTGATCTCTACTTTCGTAAAGGTCATTTTATTCATGACATTTCCCCCAACCTTTGTGGTCATGATAAAAGGCATACTGTAACCGTCTACCTCCCGGTAATTTTCAAAATAATTTTCAGCCGACTGCCCCATGATGTCCATGGTTTGTTTTATCAATAAATGATTATTGTTATCGAAGTAGTTTATTGTTTCAATGCTTTGACCTCCCTGCTGAATTATGGCTTTCACTTTAGAAAAATCTTTCCCATCGATCTCCTCATTCCCTAGATATTCGTAATCCTGAGGGTTGTCTTTATAGGTGGCAAATCTTCCATCTATATTGTTCATAGCCTCATCCAGAGAACCTTCCTGACCAGGAGGCATTGGTCCCGGTTCAGACGAACCGGTCATAGGATTAACCATCCAAGTTTCCTCACCATTTTTATTCATTATCATTTCTTGATCCTGCATCACCATGGTAATATTGACTTTATCTGGCCGCTTTAAATAAATTTCCATTGGTAAATTGTTTCCTTGCGTACTCATCTCTAAAGAAATATACATGCTTTGGATGCTACCTGGATTGTTCATTCCTGTGGCCTCGAGATAGTTATCCATAACAGTCTCCAGATCTTGCCCAATCAGTGCGGAATTGAAGCTACTTATTAGAAAGATGGCTAGTGTCAGTTTTTTCATAAGTTCGATTGTTTAAAGAAAATGAATATACGAAGAATCAATCTTCGATTTCTAAAGCATCAAAAATATCTGCTAAATGGTCAAAATCTTTGATGCCTGGTTTTATTTCTTTGCCGCCATCTAAGGCAATACCTTTTATGGGATGGGACCTTGTTATTGATGTAACGTTAACTGCATCAAAACCGAAACCAAGAATAATAGGGTACTGATTGCTTAGTATTAAGATGTCTTTGAGTCCACTATTGTGTAGTTCCGCATCTGATTTATTAATAAGAAAGTAGGCAATATTATCTTTGGCCTCTCTTAAGGTGGTTTCTAACTTATCGCTAACCTCTACTTCAAATATTACTTTTAAATCCCGCTCTTTTAATTCGTTGACTGTTTCTTTGTTAGAAGTTTGCACATAATCTACGGGACATTCGGCCAGCCTGACTGCAATGTTTTGGTAGTCACAATTACCGAATTCTCCAACAAGTTTTACCCCTGAGATCCAACCCGTCATTGCTGAATAAGTTTCTCTATCCAAACATTCGGGATCATTGGGATCTAAGCAGAAGCCTGCCCATTCTACACCCATTCCTGCGGTGTACCTGGCATCACTCAAATTATTGATTCTATTGATCTTTACTTTTGCACTTAAGGCCATATCGGATGAACTAAAAAACAAATCTATTCAAAAGTCTGTTTGTATTTAAATTTTTATGATTATCAAACCAGGCATTTTATCTTTGCTAGGCTATTTCCATGGAATTTGACAGTATAAAATTTTTGGTCGAAACATTCCCTCGAATCGAACTGGAGGAAGCTCAGGAGGCAATCGTAAATGGGCATGATCCTGAGATCAAGCTCTCAGGTCGCTCCGATGGTGAAAGGCTATCAGAGGTCATTGCAGCGCTTTGGGTATTGGAAAAAATGAATCAAGAGCAAGTAGATATTGTTACTGCATTTAGCGCCTATCAGGAAAGTTTGAGGTAATTTTAGGGTAATGAGTAAGAAAGGAAGGATCTTGGTGGCCATGAGTGGCGGCATCGATAGCTCTCTGGCTGCAGTGATGTTGCATGAACAGGGGTATGAGGTGATCGGTATGACCATGAAAACCTGGGATTATGCGACTTCGGGAGGAAGCAGTAAAGAAACCGGTTGTTGTAGCTTGGATTCAATAAACGATGCCAGGAATATCGCTGTACAACTTGGCTTTCCCCATTATATCCTTGACATACGAGAGGAATTCGGCGATTATGTAATAGATCATTTTACTGGAGAGTATCTGGCGGGACGCACCCCCAATCCTTGCGTGCTGTGCAATACGCACATCAAGTGGGAGGCACTTTTGAAAAGAGCGGATCAATTGGATTGCGAATACATGGCTACCGGCCATTACGCTAATATCAGATTGGAAAATGATAGACAAGTTATAAGTAAGGGAATAGATCGGGACAAGGATCAATCTTATGCATTATGGGGTATTTCACAAAAGAATCTGGCTCGCACCAACTACCCCCTAGGGCAGTTGACCAAGGCTCAGATCAGGGAGATGGCAATGGAACGAAGTTTCAAAAGCCTGGTCACCAAATCGGAGTCTTATGAGATTTGCTTTGTACCCGACAACGACTATCGAGGTTTTCTAAAGCGCCGGGTAAATGGGTTGGAGCATGAGGTTGCCGGGGGCGAATTCATCACTGAAACCGGGGAGGTAATCGGTCG
>JBPCUG010000737.1:0-2736 GCA_051011275.1 Cyclobacteriaceae bacterium
TTTGATAATATTTTTTATATTGGTCGACCTATCAACCCAAGCATGATGATCACTTCCACCCGACTGATATCCCTTGATGTGCTTCGAGGTATTACCATTGCCGCCATGATACTGGTCAACGATCCGGGTTCTTGGGAATACGTTTATGCACCATTAAGGCATGCTAGCTGGGACGGCTGCACACCTACTGATCTTGTGTTTCCATTCTTTCTTTTTATGGTTGGTGTAGCCATCACCTTAGCTTTGACCAAGCGCAAGGCCCAAAGTTCAGGACAGGGTCAACTAATCATTAAGGTCGTTCGTAGGAGTGCGATTTTATTTCTCTTAGGCCTGTTCCTAAATGGCTTCCCTTACTTCGAGCTGGGGTCACTGCGCATACCTGGAGTCTTACAGCGCATATCGCTGGTTTACCTAGTCAGTGCACTCATATTTATCAAAACTAATTGGATCACCCAGTTTAGAATTGCCATTTTACTACTTGTGGGATATTGGATATTGATGAACTATGTTCCAGTGCCCGACTATGGTGAGCCCAATTTACGTCCTGAAACCAACCTGGGTGCGTGGCTAGATCGTTTACTACTGGGTGGTCATTTATGGTCTCAATCCAAGGTCTGGGATCCGGAAGGTCTTTTAAGCACCTTGCCTGCGATCAGTACTTGTCTGGCAGGAATACTAGCCGGGCATCTTTTGCTTAGCAAAGAGGAACCAATTCGAAAGGTGGTTTGGCTTTTTGTCAGCGGTGCCTTTTGCATATTCCTGGGATTACTATGGGATATGAATTTCCCCATCAATAAGGCCCTTTGGACCAGTTCTTATGTACTTTATACAGCTGGGATTGCTCTTGAGTGCCTTGCGCTTTGCTACTGGTTTGTCGATATCTTGGGCTATAAAAAATGGACCCAGGCTTGGGTGATCTTCGGCGTGAATGCCATTTCTGCCTATTTTCTATCAGGCATTGTAGCTCGGCTTATGGGGCTTATTAAGATTGGTGGTGATCAATCACTTAAGGCATGGATCTATGAAAATGTTTTTAATTCTTGGCTAGGGCCTTATAGCGCCTCACTTCTTTTCGCCATTTGTTTCGTATTACTGATCTTCCTACCTGTATGGTGGATGTATCGCAAAAACTATATAGTCAAAATCTAGGTTTTTACTTTTTGATCTTCTTTCGGTAACCGACAGTAATTGGAAAACTTGACTTGCTTTCTTTTCCTGAGCGGCTTAAGGAGGTCAGTAAATAAGTGTAATACCCTTTCCTATCAGGGCGATCGGTAAAAGACTGATCAGTAGACGAAACCACAGCTAAAATGTGATTGGGGTCATCAATTGTTTGATGCTGTCCTTCTGCAAATCTGTAAACCACTAGAAATGAACTGGAGTTGTCAGCCGGTGGTTGCCAAAACAGTTTTACTTCTTTCTTAGTGTTGCGAATGCGATACAGTAGCGGGACTTCGGGTTGCTTTGCTTGTTTCCATGACATTTCAGGAGGCAGTGCCACAGATCGGTAAAAATCGGACTGCAATGAATCGGCAAAACCAAGAGGATTCTTTCTTAATGACCGGGAGCTAAAGTAAATGCTTCCTTGTACTTGTGGATATCCCTCGATCAGCCTAAGATGATTCGGCATTTCCAACGGGTTTTGCCAAGCTGGCTCCTTTGAGGATGGGTCAATTTTATAGGCAGCTTGTCCGATGTAAATGTGCTTATCATAACTGTGTTGACTCCACCAATCCAATAAGACATCATAAGCCGCCACATCATAGCCGATGTGCCAATAAACCTGGGGGGTTACATAATCAATCCAATCTTGCTCCAACCATTTGATCACATCGGCATAAAGATCGTCAAAACCAGTATTGTCAGTATGCGTTGAAGAGCCTAAGGGATCCTGATTTTGATTGCGCCAAACACCAAACGGACTGACGCCGAACTTAAGATAGGGTTTTCGCTGATGGATGCCCTTACTTACATTTTGTATCAGTTGATCAGTATTGTCTCTGCGCCATTTTGCTAAGTCTGTAAAGTCACCTCTATATTTTTGAAAGCTTACTTGGTCAGGAAATTCCAGCCCTGGAATTTTATATGGATAAAAATAATCATCAAAATGAACGCCATCAATATCATACCGATCCACCACCTCTTCTATAACCTCAACTATATAATCCCTTACCCCTGGTATGCCTGGATCCAAATACATTCTGCTTCCGTAAGTAAGCAACCACTCCGGATGCCGGTTGATGATATGTTTAGGGTCTTGTGGAGGTCGATTGATGTTAGCCACGGCCCGGTATGGATTAAACCAAGCGTGAAACTCCATACCCCGGCGATGGCACTGTTCGATCCAAAATGCGAGAGGATCATATGAGCCGGGAATGCCTAACCACTGGGACCAAGGCTCCTTTTTTGAGGGATAAAACGCATCACCTGCGGGTCGAAGCTGAAAAAATATGGCATTGATCCCCTGAGATTTATGCTCATCTAAAATAGCAAGTACTTCTTTTTGTTGCTGCTCCGAGCTGAGGTTAGCTCTAGAGGGCCAATCAATATTGTTAACCGTAGCAATCCAAACCCCTCGCATTTCTCGTTTATTGGGAGGGTCTTTTGCCAGTATAGTCAAGGGAACCATGACTAATAAAATCTTTAGCAGACTAGTCTTCAAAATCCAAACGTACCCACGCTTTAACACCGCTCTAAATCCTTTTGAACAACAAATAATCACCTTTTACCGTCAAT
>JBPCUG010000738.1:0-5106 GCA_051011275.1 Cyclobacteriaceae bacterium
CGTTTCGAAGTGATCGTTCCGGCCAAACGAAGGCGCAATTGCTACCGCATTGATGATGAGCAAATGTTCATTGAGGTAACCAGAGGGAGAAGTGAGATCTATGATATTCTTACTCATCTTACCTTCATGTACATTGAAGCTGAGAAAATCAAAAACCGAGCCTTGAACGAAAAAGGAGAAAAAACCCGAGAATGGCAAAAGTTGGAAAAGGTGGCCACCGGCTCAGTAACTATTGACGACCACAATCGTGAACTTGCTTACAGCTACCTAAGCACCATTTTAGGGCGCACTTTTGAAGAAACCGAAAAAGCGCAATCACGTTTCCACCAAGCTGGTGGTGCAAACGATCTCTTCCACGTAGTCTACTGGCTTGGCAAAACCGCTCTGGAAGAAGCTACCTTAGACCATGACCGCACTATAAGTTTTACCGCCACCTTACGCGAGCGAATTGGCCACCATATTTATGGTGAGCGATGGGCCAACGTAATCAAGGAGCGATTGCAGGAGCACGATCTGCTGCAACGACCCCTTCATGTGGTCAGTGCGAATTTACATGGTATATTGAACAGCTTGTTTGCCTTTGGAGCCTTAAAGAAAATGCCTGGCGGCTGGAAAAGTATTGAAGCCACCGCCTTGGAATTAAGCAAAGCCAAAAACCAAGAACTTAACCAGAAGGTTCGGGACTATGCCGAATCAAAAGGTGTTCATTTTATTGACGACCCTTCGGGTACCAACATATCTGTTCAGATCATTGATACCAGTCAATTAGATGTTAAAAATCTGGCTCCCGAGTTGGGCCTCGATGAGGCTTTTATCAAAAAAGAGCAGCCGGTGATCCTGGTAATGGATTATGCTTTTGGTGAGCAAGCTTATGAATTAATGGACGAACTGCTTAAGCCTTATGAACACAAGGGGATTGAAGCCCCAATGCCTGTTACGTCTATATCAATAATGGGAAAAGCTGGAATTTTGACTGGTGGCAAAGGAGATATTATGATCCCTGATGCCCATATTTTTGAGGGCACTGCAGATAATTATCCTATTGAAAATGATTTCAGCGCCGCTGAGTTTGAAGGTAGCGCAGTAGATGCCTATGAAGGACCAATGATCACTGTCTTAGGTACCTCGCTGCAAAACCGTGATATCCTTCGTTACTTCAAAAATTCCTCCTGGGGGGTGATCGGATTGGAAATGGAAGGCGCGCACTATCAGAAAGCTATTCAAGCTGCCTCCAAGATCCGGAAAAATATAGGAGGAGATGTAACCTTGCGGTATGCCTACTATGCCTCTGATAATCCCCTAATCACCGGAGGTACGCTAGCTTCCGGCAGCTTAGGGGCAGTAGGCGTAAAGCCTACTTATTTGATCACATTTAATTTTTTAAGGAAGATACTGAATCCTTAGAGTTCTAATCTCTTTACTTGATACTCAATACTAATTCCTTTCCATCCCTGCAATCCACTCCCTTATCAAAGCTACTCCTTCTTTATGGGTTTGCTTGCGTCCCATTTCAGGCATCATGATAGCTGGATCGGTTGCTTCCATTCGATAAACTAGAATCGAAGCCTCCGGCTCACCGGGAACAATGCTATAAAATCGACCCCCAGAACCCCGCCCGGCGGCTACAGGAGCTTTTCCAACACCCAGCGCTGCAGGATTAGCTTCGTGATAATCCAGCATCAGTCCGGAAGTTTTAGCCGGCCCAGCTGCACTATGACAATGGGCACAATTGATTTCTAAATAGGCCCGAGCTCTCTCGGCTATGGATCCGGTCTCGGGTTGGTTCCATACAGGGATCTTAGGCCAAACTGATTTGTTTTCAGGTAACTCATCCAGTATCTCTAGAGATGCCCATTTCAGCAATTGGTTATTGGTTTTGCCTTGATAGTTGAAATCCTTATTTAATTGCCTTGCACTTGGACCAATTGGCAAGATCTCCTTGCCTTTAATATGACAACCCTTGCATTGGTTTACATTAGGAATAGAATAATTGATCTTTCTTACCGCTCTATCGACATGGGTCCAGCTTACCTCTCGGTTGCCTCCGGTAATTTCCAAGTAAGCCTCAGTTTGCTCCTCGTCCCAAATGTAGGGCAATGCCTTCCAGCCAGTCTCTTCATGGATTAAAAGTCGGGTTTCCATGAGTGTTCTTCCCTCCCCTGGTTTGGTAAAGTCATTAGGATAATAAAAAGTTTTTATCAATACAGTACCCACAGGAAAATCAAAAACGGCATCAGCCTGGAAAGGTACCTTTGCTCCCTCAGGCACTTGCACGAAACGGAGTTTCAAAGCATAGTCAGAAAACAATGGTGTATTAAGATCATAAGGTACTACCCCGGACACCGGAATCATATCTGCCATCTTACCTTGAAAGAAATTGTAGTCTGACAGTTTATCAAATCCCAAGCTCAGATTAGGCCTACTCTCAGTTTTAGAGGTTGTATTTTCAATAGCTGATGTCTTTTCCTTGTTTGATTGGCAACCGGACACAAAGACCACCCCTATCCAAATAATGATCAGGGTTATCTTCAATATCGAGCGCATAGCTATAAGGCAGCTCCGGACTTAGCTAAAGGGGCCAATTGTACTGGCTGCAATCGTGTCCCTTCACATTGATAGGTTGAAATCTCGCGGCTAATGTTGGCAAAATCATTAGCAGCATCCAAGTTAGCAAAGGTAGCTTCACCATTATCACTTAAACATATCCTATCTGGCTGACCATTGCTTTCAGTTATACCATCATAAATTATATCAGGAATATTTAAGCCAAACTCCCTTAAGAACAAAAGACCGAAATCATTCTTCAAAGTGGGAAACCAGGTGTTATTAGAAAAGCTATTGTTGTGAATATATATATCCGCCGGATAGGGATTGTACAAGCTATCCATTTCAAAGGCATTAGTCACGTTCCTAAGGGAACCGTCTTCTATATCTGCATCTTGTCTGTCACCATTTGCAGCATCCACCAGAACATAACTAACTACCGACATGCCTACCGTGCGGTTGTTGGTTACTTCGTTTTCAAATACCTCCACCTCACGAGTGGCTAATACCATAACTCCGGTGCCAGGGGGAACGGAACCCACAATATTGCCAGGAGGTGCAAAATTCTTGTGGTTATTTCTAGTAACCTTATTGTTATATACCCTGACATGTCGTCCATATTGGGTCAATCCAGGAAGATCAAATACCAGTATGCCGCCAGTGTTATTATAGGATTCATTGTCATAAACGTCGGCCATGATGGTGTTCTCTATTTCTATGCCAGCCACATTTTTATACGCCTTTGAATTGCGTACTACCACATTGCGGCTTTGACCCACGTAGATACCGGCATCTGAAGCACCAGTAGCAATGCAATTGTCAATCAATACATTCGAACAGCTAACCGGATAAAAAGCATAAGCACCGTTAGTTTCCTTTGGTTTACCTGTCCAGGCAGACTTAACATTGTTAAAGGTAATACCGTGGGTATCGTTGACCTTTATGTTATCTCCACTAGCATCCTCAATGGTAAAATCTTCCAGAATTATATTCCGGCAATTGGCAATTTTTATACCTTCCGCCCCTTCCTCCTGATCCCTAAATGATAAAAAAGTTTGGTCCCTACCAGCTCCTTTGATCACCACCTGACTACGGCCTTCAAGTACCAGACTTCTGGAAAACCGGTAGTGTCCTGCAGGTATTTCTATGGTCATTCCATCTTCAGCCAGGATAAACTGCGTTTGCATATCCTTTTCAATATCAAGGTATTCCGATAATGGCTTTATTTTCGGTCCACATGAAAGGAATAGTAGTAGGCTAGCAATCGATATCAAGGACCTCATGTCATATGTTTTTGCTTTACCTAAGTTAATAAAAAATGATGAGTTAAAACGATTAACACTGGAATGGGCGGATTTTAATCCCAAAAAAGTCAAAATGAGCTAATAATGACTATTCAATACTTGCGCATGTAAGTTATTACCCTAGTTGTGACATGAATATCTTCTAATTTTTAGTATATTTCGAGAACTTTTTAAACTTAAACCACACACTATCAGGGATTTTTTTATGAAGAATGATCCTTCAAGTTAATCGACCCTGACATTAAATAATTTGTGCAACCAGTAACGTAACAAATAATTTATGGCATCACTGAATCCAGTCTCTGGAGCACTGGGCAGAAGAAGAGCGGCTCATTTATTACGTCGAGCAACTTTTGGGCCCACCAAGCAAGAGATAAATCAATTCGCGGGGATGACGGCGAATCAAGCAATTACGCAGTTATTCCAAATACCAGCTGCACCTCCACCACCTAACGACGTGGCTACAGGTCAGCCCTGGACTAACCCGAAACCGACGGAAGCAAATAGCGAAGACTTTAATCTTCAGCGGTACTTCAACGGTTGGTGGCTCGAACAAATGATGGCCTCCGGGGGCAATGCTTGCGAGAAAATAACCTTCTTTTGGCATACGCATTTTACCACTAAGAAATCTTTGGTTGGTAGTACTCGGATGTACTACCAAAATGCGCTATTCCGCTATCATGCCCTAGGCAACTTCAAAGATTTAACCAAAAGCATCTGTATGGACAATGCAATGCTAAGGTTCTTGGATGGTAGCTTGAATGATAGGAATAATCCGAACGAAAACTTCGCTCGAGAATTACTAGAGCTTTATACGATTGGAAAAGGCCCTCAAATTGGGCCTGAAAATTATACCAATTATACTGAAACCGATGTCCGGGAAGCTGCTCGTGTGTTATCTGGATATGAGGATGATGGTGATTTTGCCAACCCTGACCTCATTACTGGCATCCCCTTGGGAGTGGTGAAATCAAATGCACTATTAGTAGCGACAGCGCACGATGCCGATCTAAAAAGTTTTACCGACTTATTTCAAAATACTACCATAGTACCAAACGCATTAATTGGCGAGGATGCAACTGTGGATGCAACACTTGATGAGTTGGATCAGCTATTGACCATGATATTTGCTCAACCGGAAACGGCGAGGCACTTGTGCAGAAAGTTTTACCGGTATTTCATGTACTATGATATAACTCCTGAGATCGAACAGGATATCATTGTGCCTTTAGCCAACACATTCCAAGCAAATAACTAC
>JBPCUG010000739.1:0-3578 GCA_051011275.1 Cyclobacteriaceae bacterium
ATATGGCTTGGTTTAGGAGAAAGGATAAAGGGATACAGACACCCACAGAAGCTAAAAAAGAAGCACCGGATGGACTGTGGTATAAAACTCCCAACGGTACCCCGATTCACATTCGTGAATTGAAAAACAATTGTTATGTAAGCCCCCAAGATGGCTATCATTTTAGAATAGGATCAAGGGAATACTTTGAAATACTATTTGATGATAACCGGTTTCGGGAGCTGGATGCCGACCTTTCCTCGGCAGATCCTTTGGGATTTACTGATAGCAAGCCATACCCTGAAAGGATCGGTGCTTCTCAAGAAAAGACGGATTTGAAGGATGCTGTACGTACCGCCTATGGTAAAATGAATGGGCTGGATATGGTAGTTGGTTGTATGGATTTTACTTTTATCGGGGGTTCAATGGGGGCTGTAGTAGGTGAGAAGATCTCCCGCGCCATCGACCATTCAATCCGGAACAAAAAGCCCTTTTTGATGATATCCAAATCTGGTGGCGCCAGAATGATGGAGGCCGGATTTTCTCTTATGCAGATGGCTAAGACTTCGGCGAAATTGGCTCAGTTAGGTGAAAAAGGTATCCCATATATTTCTTTGCTTAGTGATCCTACCACTGGTGGAGTTACTGCCTCTTTTGCTATGCTGGGGGACTTTAATATTGCCGAACCGGAGGCTTTAATTGGTTTTGCAGGACCAAGGGTAATCCGCGAAACCATTGGTAAAGGATTGCCTAAAGGATTTCAGAGTGCCGAGTTTGTCCTCGATCATGGTTTTCTCGATTTTATCGTAGATCGACGTGAACTTAAGGGTCAACTGACCAAGCTGATTAATATGCTTGCCGCACCCACGTTGTAAAGCAAAACTTACCCTTTTGTCTAGTAAGTTCAACTATCTCTAAGAAGGGTAAGAAAATTTGAAATCTGGTATTTTTTGCTGGACCTTATTAATTATATTTGCAATGCTTCAATTTGGTGTAATTAAACAGCCCCAAGCGATATGACAGTCGTTATTTCTTCTATTGTGGTCTTTACCGCGATCATTCTTTTGTTGGTCATGATATTGTTGTTTGCTCAGTCTAAGCTGGTGCAGTCCGGAGATGTAAAAATCTTCGTAAATGGTGATGAGAGCAATCCGATTATTGCTGCTGCCGGCTCGAGCCTCTTGACCACTTTGTCAAGCCAAAAGGTATTCTTGCCCTCTGCCTGTGGAGGAGGAGGAACTTGCGCGATGTGCAAATGTGTGATCGAAGAAGGAGGAGGCGAAGTCTTGCCTACAGAGGTAGGTCATCTTAGCAGAACTGAACAAAAGGAACAGGTGAGACTGTCATGTCAGGTAAAAGTAAAACAAGACATGCATATCCGCATCCCGGAAGAGATATTTGGCATTAAGAAGTGGGAATGCGAAGTGGTATCAAATTACAATGTATCCACGTTTATCAAAGAATTTGTAGTAAAGCTACCTCCTGGTGAAACACTGGATTTCCATTCCGGTGGATATATTCAAATTGATGTGCCAGAGTGTGAAGTACAGTTTTCAGAGATGGAAATTCCACCAAAACCAGAACTTGGCCATCCCGATGATGTATTTAAATCAGATTGGGATAAGTTTCAAATGTGGGGGCTCAAGATGAAAAATGACGAGCCTATCTTTAGAGCTTACTCTATGGCCAACCATCCAGCTGAGGGTGATATCATTATGCTGAACATTAGGATTGCCACCCCTCCTTGGGATCGTGGCGCGGGTAAATTTATGGATGTAAATCCTGGAATTTGTTCCTCATACGTGTTTTCCAGAAAGATTGGGGATAAAGTGACTATTTCCGGTCCGTATGGAGAATTCTTTATCAACGAAAGCACTAGGCGAGAAATGATCTATATTGGAGGAGGCGCAGGAATGGCCCCACTAAGGTCACATATATTTCATTTGTTCCATACGGAAAAG
The DNA here is from genome assembly GCA_051011275.1 of Cyclobacteriaceae bacterium. Classification (GTDB taxonomy): domain Bacteria; phylum Bacteroidota; class Bacteroidia; order Cytophagales; family Cyclobacteriaceae; genus JBPCUG01. The sequence goes on from JBPCUG010000739.1 coordinate 1,941, forward strand.
ACTGATCGTAAAGTCAGCTATTGGTATGGTGGTAGATCTCGAAAGGAGTTGTTCTACACCAATCACTTTAGAAGCATTGAAAAGGACTTTCCAAATTTCAAATTTTACATTGCCCTATCGGAACCATTGGAAGAGGATAAATGGAAAGTTAAAGAATCACTTGAGGACGAAAGTGGTGAAGGGTATCTAGGATTTATCCATCAGTCTCTATATGATAATTATCTAAAGGATCACCCGGAGCCTGAAGAGGTTGAGTATTATTTATGCGGGCCTCCGCTAATGAATGCAGCTGTGTTGAAGATGCTTGATGACCTGGGTATACCTCCTGAGAATATACGATTTGACGATTTTGGCGGTTAAGCCGTTACCTAAAGGAGAAAGAAATTTTCTCCTTTTTTTTTTGACCATGGGGATTTTCGTAATATTAAATCATGGATCTAAAAATATTTTTTAACTCTATTGATGAAAGCATTTTTGATGATATTGAAGACCCACATGCTTTCTTTCACAGCCTTTCGGTAAATGGCCACAAACTGCCAAGTTATAAGGAAGCAGATGTCGCTTTAATTGGACTGCAAGAAGAGCGAGGCACTTTGGACAATCAAGGGGTAGCCGAGGCACCAGATATGATCCGCCAGAAGCTCTATCGCCTTAAGAAAGGGATGGCTTCTTATAAGGTAGTAGATCTTGGCAACCTGCGCAATGGTATTTCACTAGAAGAAACCCACCTGCGCATTAAGGAGGTTGGCGAGACGTTGATTGCTCATGACGTATTACCAATCTTTTTTGGCGGGTCACATGATTTGGATTTGGGTCAATTTATGGCCTACGAGGGATTGGAAAAATTAATCAGCTTGCTGAATGTGGATGCTTTGCTGGACTTGGAGGAGACTGATCATTTAGGATCAAACCGACAGCACATTCATAAGATATTGCTACATGAGCCAAACTATCTATTTAATTATAATCAATTGGGGCACCAAAGTTATCTGATCAATCCAAGCTCAATAGCTTTATTGGAGAAATTGTATTTCGATTCATATCGTTTGGGTTTGCTGAGAGAGAATATTCATGAGATGGAGCCCGTAATCCGCAATGCCGATATGATGACCTTCGACATTACAGCGATAAAATCCAGCGATGCTCCGGGCAATGCCAATGCACAACCGTTTGGTCTTTCCGGTGAGGAGGCTTGTCAGGTTTGTTGGTACGCTGGCCTTAACGAAAAGTTGAGCTCAGCTGGATTCTATGAGTACAACCCAAATTATGATGACCCTCATTACAAGACCGGTTCCGTTGTTGCTACCATGATCTGGTATTTTATCGAGGGCTACTACCATCGTAAAAGTGAAAAGGACTTCAAATCAAATGATTACCTTAAGTATGTGGTGTCTATCGAAACAGAGCCTCATACAATGACCTTCTATAAAAGCAAGCTCAGTGAGAAATGGTGGATGGAGGTTTCTTACCCACAAGGCAAAGAGAAGTACGCACGCAATTGTATCGTCCCTTGCAGCTACAGTGATTATGAGGCTGCCAATAAGGGGGAGCTTCCAGAGCGATGGATCAGTACCCATGCTAAGTTGATCTAATTACAGCCCGCCTTCCCGGAACAAAGGCAATTAATTAACAGATTAC
>JBPCUG010000740.1:0-4391 GCA_051011275.1 Cyclobacteriaceae bacterium
CAGAGTATAGAAAGGTTGGTATGGTCTTTCAAGATTATGCCCTATTCCCACACCTGACGGTTGAAGCTAACATCCAGTATGGACTGCATAGCTGGAAACGAAGTGATAAAGAAGCTCGACTTCAGGAGGTATTGCAATGGGTTAACATTCAGGGACTGGAGAAAAAGTACCCGCATCAATTATCTGGAGGGCAACAACAGCGTGTGGCTTTAGCCAGGGCGCTGGCTCCCCAGCCTAGTCTGTTACTACTAGACGAACCTTTTAGTAATCTCGATGTACAACTTAAGGATCAGGTAAGGGAGGAGGTTAGACGTACCATAAAGCTTGCTGGTACCACCGCGATTTTTGTTACACATGACATTAAAGATGCTTTATCTACTGCTGATCGGATTGCGGTACTTAGAGATGGCCAGTTGCAACAATTGGGAACCCCCGAGCAATTGTATCGGTCACCGGACAATGTTTATGTTGCAAATTTTTTTGGTAAGACCAATCTACTGGAGGCTCGGCGGGAAGGTGCTGGATTACAAACCGCTTTGGGTTTTATTGCAGGAAACACAGAAGTAAATAGTGATTTTTCAGGATGGGTATGCCTGCGGCCTGAAGAAATTGAAATTTGCTCCTCCCAAGACAGCGCCATGAGTGGAACAGTTAACTCTATACATTATTTTGGGGATCATCTTCAACTCCTTTTGGATATAAATCCTGAAGTCCGTCTGTGGATCAAGACTGAAAACAATGAAGCATATGAGCCTGGGCAAATCTTGCATATTAAGTTAGACCCTTCCAATTTCCGGTTTCTTGATGCAAAATGAGGTCGATAAGGGGATTTCATTTTCGATAAATCCTGTTTCTATCTTGATGAATCAGAGGACCTATGGTGTATCTTTGTAAAGATGTATAGACCGATTATTCTACTTGCTGGCATTGGTATAATTGCTATGGGATCCTGTAGTAAGATAGAGGATACTTTTTTACGGTTTGACATTGATGAGACTTACGAAATGACCATCCCGATCATTCCCTTTGACTCAATCGAGGCACCGGTACCAACGCCCGATGTCACCAGCACCTTCGATCAGGCATTTGAAGCGAATAGTACCAGAGCGGATAAAGTTCGGGATATCAGACTCACTAAGCTCAAGTTTACAATTGTCGATCCACCTGATGAAGATTTTTCTTTCATGAAGGATGTGGAATTATACCTAGCGGCTCAAGGAGTTGAGACGACTTTAATGGCTTTTAAGTATAACATCTCTGAGGATGTAGGTGCTGTACTGGAGCTAGAAACCTCAGAGGAAAATCTAGATAAGTTTAAAAACATAGGCAGCTATAATTTTGTGGTCAATGTGGTTACCCGCACGTCTGTGGATCAGCCAATAAATGTTAAAGCTGATATGACGTTTAAGGTCACTGCCGATGTTTTTTAAATTCCTTTCTTAGTTCCTATTAAGTACAAATATGCTGTACCTTTGATAAGCACTAATTAGTCCTTTTCAATGGGCCATCAGCATCCACATAGCCAGCGTAATATTGCGGTTGCCTTTTTTCTCAATCTGGTCTTTACCGTCATTGAGATTGCCGGTGGGTTTTTCACCAATAGTGTTGCTATTCTTTCCGACGCGCTTCATGATTTGGGAGACAGTTTGTCACTTGGCTTGGCTTGGTATTTAGAGAAATACTCTAAAAAGAAACGAGACCAAAAATACACCTACGGCTATAGCCGTTTCTCCTTGTTGGGAGCCATCATTAACGGATTAGTCTTAGTCGGTGGCTCTGTATTTATCATATCGCAAGCTGTTCCAAGGCTATTTAGTCCTCAAAGCCCAGACGCAGCGGGAATGTTTTGGTTGGCAATTTTAGGAATTGTTTTCAACGGCTTTGCTGCTATGCGATTGCACAAAGGAACTTCCCTGAATGAGCAGATGGTGAGTTGGCATCTTTGGGAAGACGTACTTGGATGGGTGGTAGTTTTGGTCTTGAGCATCGTGATGTACTTTTGGGAAGTTCCAATTTTGGACCCTTTATTTTCAATCCTGTTCACTGGTTACATTTGCTACAATGTGTTTAAAAGTTTGATAAGAACAGTGAAAATTTTTTTGCAAGCCAAACCTGAAGGTGTGGACCTTGAGGATATGGAACAGCGCTTTGCTCAAATAGAAGGAGTACAATCTGTTCATGATCTCCACCTTTGGAGTTTGGATGGGCGCTACTTCATTATGACCCTACACTTGGTAGTTCATGATTCGATATCGAAGGAAGACCATATCGCAATAAAGCAACAAGCACAATCCTTAAGCAAGACCATGAAGGTCAAGCATACTACTATCGAGGTGGAGTATGCAAGTGAGCATTGTGAGTTAGTTGATGAGTAGTGATGGTTAGCTTTTGTTGTGGTTGGCTTCTACAATTGATCTCATCCAGGTTTCCGCATCATCCAAAGTTTCAAAAACTTTAAACTTGATCCCTAGTAGTCGGCCCTCAAGATCTTTTGCAGAGACCTTGCTTTGATATTCAGGTGCAATCACATGGCCCATGTACTGTAGGCCTTCTCTTACCGCTTTAGGGATCCAAATATTCTGTAACCAATTGTTAATTTCAAACCAATTACCTTGTGCCAATCGGCGATCACTAATCACGTATGGGCATTGTGTTCTATGAAAGAATTGAATCAATTCTTCAAGACCTTCTTGTAACTGGGTAACACTTATGTTTCCAATCCATTGACCATATATCCAAGGATTGTGTTCCTCAATTCGCGCTTTTAGATAAATCTTCCCTTCTTTATCCTTTAGTTCAAATTGCTCCATAGCTAATTGGCTAGTTTTAGGGCAGTTAAGTTTGCCAAAGAACGGTTAATCTAACAAACTGGACCCAGTTTAACTAGTAAAATGAATATTAATTATTTAAAAATTCATACAAAAAATTAAAGACAAAGATATTTTTTTAAACTTTTTATCAAATATGGAGTTCTTGGTTCAACAAAATAACTTTTAACAGAATTATGGTTTTAGCAGCTAGTGCCATTTTTGTTTTTATGACCGGATTTTTTGTGGTTGCCCAGCGGCTTAAGAACAATAGTATAGTTGATATTGGTTGGGGCCTAGGCTTCGTGATGGTGGCTATCATTACATTGATCGCCTACTCGCCCCCTTCAGACAGGGCCTGGATCGTTACCATCCTTACAAGTTTGTGGGGCTTGCGTCTGGCAATTTATATCTTTAAAAGAAATCGTGGAAAAGAAGAAGACTTTCGGTATAAACAATGGAGAGAAGATTGGGGTGATCAAGTTATGGCAAATAGCTTTTTCAGGATCTTTATGCTTCAGGGGTTGCTAATGTTTGCTATATCCCTTCCGATAATATTGGTCAATGGTTCTGATCATCCAGGTCTTAATTATTTAGATCTTGTGGGTAGTGCTCTATGGGTAATAGGTTTTGGATTTGAAGTTATTGGTGATAACCAGATGAGCCGCTTTAAGGCAGACCTAAGTAATAAAGGGAAAATTATGAAGTATGGACTTTGGCGCTATACCCGCCACCCAAATTATTTTGGTGAAGCAGTGTTATGGTGGGGTATTTTTGTGATCAGCTTTTCCATAGGAAAGATATGGCTAAGCGTAATTAGCCCCTTATTGATCACTTATTTGCTAACCCGCGTTTCCGGAGTACCGATGCTTGAAAAAAAGTACAAAGACAATCCGGAGTACCAGAATTACGTTGCAACCACTAATGCTTTTATTCCTTGGTTTCCCAGGAAAAATTAATTTTATTAATTCCCAACCGGGATCTACTACCTTTTGGAATTTCAAGAAAAACTACCTTTAAGAAAACAGATAGCCTATGCCTGCGGCATGCTGGGCTGGTCTATTATGATCAATGTTATTACAGTAATGTTGATCTATTTTTATTTGCCCCCTGTGAAGTCAGGACTAGTGAATTTGGTTCCTCAGTTTACTATTCTAGGCGTCTTTAACGCAATGGCTTTGATAGCCTCAAGTGGTAGGTTCGTAGATGCGATCACAGATCCTTTGATCGCATTTTACAGTGACAACAGCAAGAACCCCAAAGGGAGACGGATCCCTTTTATGAAATTTGGTGTTTTGCCCTCTTTTATCTTTTGTGTCCTTATTTTTGTGCCGCTTAGCAATGCCGAGAGTGTAGGTAATGTTGCCTGGCTTACTCTTACTTTGATGGCTTTCTTCTTTTCCCTCACAATATATATCATACCATACAATGCCCTGTTGCCTGAACTTGGTCACAACGCAACCGAGAAATTGAGACTTTCAACCTGGTTATCAATGGCTTTTGTGATAGGGATAATTATTTCCTCTCAGACCCCGATCTTGGCCGATTTAATTGAGGATCAGTTCTCATTGCAATCAAGAATGA
>JBPCUG010000741.1:0-3792 GCA_051011275.1 Cyclobacteriaceae bacterium
CTTCAGAACGCACATTCTTATTGTCGATTAACTTGATTTTAGCACTGCTTCTGGCAACCATTCCTAAATAAGGAATTGCTGATAAGCCTAATAGTTGTTCTTTAGAGTTGATCTTATTGTTTAGGGCATCCTTTAAGAAAATAAACCCGATAGGTACCGCTCCCCCAAGGAGTAACGCTAATATATAGTTTAGCATAGGACTAGGTTTAATGGGGCCCTTACCTTTGGTATCTGCGTCGTTCACTATTCTAAAGTCCACCGTATTTGAGGCCTTGGCAATTCCAGCTTCGGCTTTTTTCTGCATTAGGAACAAATACAATTCCTCGCTAAGATTATAATTTCTCTGAATGTTTATAAATTGCCTTTCCGCAGTTGGCAACGTTCTTAAAGTTGAGTTTACCCTACCCAATTGGCTGTTAATATTATTCAACGCAATACTGTTAGAAGATTTGATACTTCTTATATTTTCGCCGACTCCCCGCTTAAGAATATCAATACGTTGCTGGTAATTACGTACAATGGGGTTGCTAGAGTTCCTATCGGGGTCAATAGATTTTAGTTGCATTTGCAAGTCCACCAACTCCTGAATATTCTTATTCAGATTAGGATCATCAATTCCCACTGAGGAAGGAATATAGATATCTGATACATCATCGGTGGAGATGCTGGATTCCAAATCGCTTAGGTATCGGTTCTTCAGTTGCACCTGGTTACGTTGCAATTCAAACTCCTGACCAATTTGCAAGTAGTTACTACCCTGATCTGACAACGTGAGGTTGCTATTGGATTTTTTGAAGGTCTCTAAGCGGTCCTCTACAATATTTAACGAGTCACTCATCAAAAGAATTTGGCTGTTAATGAACTCAATGGTATTGGTGGCGATAGTGTTTTTAAGCAGTAATTCACTTTCGATAAAATTCGCCACCAACTCTTCCAGAAAATCAGTTCCTTTTTCCGTGTTGCTAATCTGCATAGTAAGGTGCATTAGGTAAGAATCTGCAGAGTGAGGAGCAGCTTTGATTTTACCTATGTACCTCTTGGTTATACTGGAGTAATTGTTGATCTTCACTAGAACCAAGTTATTGTATTGCGGTAGATTTAGCGTTGGGTTGTATTCCATACGAAATACAAATCCGTCTACGTTTATTTGTTGCCCGAAATGATATACATTGTCTTTGAAGTTATCCTCTATACTAGATTCACGAGTGAGTAGGTTCTTCAATCGCTTTGGTAGCGATTGCGATTGAAATTGCAACTGAAATCGTTTTTCATCGATTATGTTGCATTCTAATACGATGCCATAGGGTGCATTAAAAGTAGTATCGGGGACGAACATGTGGATTGGCGAATTCTTGTACAACTCGATATCACCGACGGGACCATCAAAATGATAAGTTACGTCCATATCCAATTCCCTTAAGGTTTTTTCAACCAAGGTTCCAGATTTAAATAGTTGAGCTTCATCTTCCAATAAAATGCTCGAGCGACCAAAGATCTCCTCACCATATAGTAATTCTGAAATGGAATTGGACTCTTTTGGCGCATTGATAAGAATAGTTGTACCAACCTCGTAAACTCTAGTAGAGTAGCGATTAACTAAGAAAGCTAATATTAAGGCTAAAATTAGAGAGACCACTATATAAGGTAAATGGTCTAATATCTGATCAAGTACCCTTCTAAAGTCAAATACGGCTTCCTCAGCCTGCACCACCTCTGCATTGCTATAATCCCACTTTTCCATTATTGAACTATTTATTCGCTTAATCTGTCTACTGCTAAAATCAAGTTTACCTGGATAATTAACCAGAAAAGGATCGATGCTATATTCCGAGAAGAGTATATTGTAGGTCCCCACATGATTAAAAAATTATGGTGTTCGACTTCAATGATCCCAAAATTATAAAAATATTTCTTTACAATATAATTATTTCCATAATTTTTATTCAAAATTTTATATTTGCAGGCCTACCCATCTTGAACATTTAATTTAAGAAAATTACACTATTTCAATACGAGTGTTGCCAATTTTATATAAAGGAGTTAACTGATTCGTCCAGATCTGGCGATGAACCTAAGCCTACTTGTTCGAACAGGACAACTAAATAGGTCACACTTAACTGTCCGTATCGGATCAGCAGAATAAAATTTTATATTATGCTATTACAAGCATTAATTAGGACTAAATTAGATGCTTTATTTCAACAACGGTTTATGTTTTGCAGATTTACTTTAGCAGATTACAGCCCGAATTGCCCGCCGATGCCTGGGAGGATTTAAGAGATCGAATTCCATCAAATCTTCGATCTAGAAATGACCGGTTTCACTTCATAGAGGATCGTCAAAGAAACTTGTTTGGCCTGCTATTGGTTGCCAAATGCTGGGAGGATCATGTTGCTTCTACCTTTGACTTTAATACCATCGTTTATGACAATAATCGACGACCTTATTTGAAAGGCAGTGAATTGGATTTTAACATTTCCCATTCCGGGCAATACGTGATTTGTACAATGAGCGCGGAAGGCCGGGTGGGAATTGATGTAGAATTCAAGAAAGCGGTGGATTTGGAGGACTTTCGCAATACCATGAATGATACTCAATGGTCGGAAATTAAATGCTCCCCGGATCCATTAGACAAATTTTTCCAATATTGGACCATTAAAGAAAGCGTGATAAAAGCAGATGGCCGTGGATTATCCGTACCACTAACCGATATCGTTGTTGAGAAAAACACGGTAAACTACGATGGCAAGGTATGGTATCTTTACCCGTTCGCCATCGACCATGATCACAAATGTTGTTTGGCCTCAGACCAGGTAATTAATACACCTCAAATAACTGAGGTTCAGTGGCAGGAGTTCAAATAGCTGCGAATCAATCTTCAAAATGAGGTCAAAATACCTTCAATCAAAGCACTTGTAAAGCTTTGAATTCTATTTCACTCAGCCCGGCGATAATGCCTCTTTTCGGAAGGCATGCTGTTAGTTCATAGTGTTAAGCCCCCTGATACTTATGGAGTATTTAACCGATCAATAGCTAGTATCAATGTTACCGTGGTGCCAACAGCGGATAAGATCAAGGCGATGTTACTGGCTGAATTCCTTCTAAAGTTTTTATTCTGCAGTTGATCAACAATTACCACATCATTAGGCTGCAAGTAGTAGAAAGGGGAAGTGGGAAGATTGGTTTGCAATAGGTTAACATTACCCATCATGGTTTTCCCATCCTCACTTCGTAGGATTTTAACATTTTCGAAATCACCGAATTCTGTTAGTCCACTGGCAGATCCTATGGCTTCCAGTATGTTCACCCTATTTTCCAGTACAGCAAATTTACCCTGTCGATTTACCTCGCCAATAACCGTATAGTCAAAGCTCACTAAACGAACAATTGCAGTCGGAGTATCTAAATATTCTCCTAATAGTTTGGTAATTTCTTTTTGAGCCTGGATAATCGACATGCCCTCGACCTTAAATTCTCCGATAAAGGGCAAGGTTATGTTGCCATCTGTTTTCACCAAATAACCGCTTAGAATTGGATCAATCCGAAGATCATTGCTATCATCTCGATCAAAAAAGTTAAATTCCATCGGAGTCAAACTTGAAACCTGGATCCGAATCACATCACCAGGTTGCAGTATATACTCAATTTGTTTTTCCGGAAATCCCCGCAGATCGTTGGAAATGGGTATTTCATAGCTAGTGGGTTGAGTCAAATAGGTTTGCTTCCTAGCTGGAACGCACCCTGAAGCAATGATAAAACCTATTACGCAGGAGAAAATTATTGGGATGTATT
>JBPCUG010000742.1:0-4970 GCA_051011275.1 Cyclobacteriaceae bacterium
ACAGGTACCAATGAGATTCTAAGCAGTAAATGTTTTACTTTACTGAGATTATTAAAAAAGAACCAAACAAAGATCGCCGGTAGAAAACAAATAAGAATATAAATTTTAACCAAATAAATAACATATAAAGCAACCAGTAGTATTGCGTAATATTTCAGTGAACCCTTATTGAAGACAAAAAGGTTTGAAAAGGCATAAGTCGCCCAAGACAAGGCCGCCAAGGTCAATGTATCTTTCATTATTCCTGATCCCCAAAAGACGACGGATGGTATAAAGAATAATGCAATAGCAAACTGCAGGGATAGGTTTGGAAACATTTTATGCAGACTGGTATAGAGAGCCCATAACCCACTAAAACTAATACAGGCAAAAAGGACGGCAATACTCGAATAGGTATCGAACGTTATGATCCCTAACAGTCCGGCAACTCTAACCACAAAGTAGGATGGGGGGTCTTGAAAATACCATATTTGTGAAGCATATTTGAAGGTTTCAGGTAAATACGATGTCTTGAGAAAAATTAGTTTTAGGGCAGTAACCGGATTATCTAAAAATGACTCCCAAATATAATGACTTCCAAAGGTTGTATAGCCAAAGGTATCTCCACCTCCATAATAAAACTGATAGATCAATCCAAGCAAAATTGCTCCCACAAATTTTATGGTTAAAGCCGGAATAAAATATTTACGGGTAGCATTATCTGTAACTTTAGGCCTAATTATCAAGGCCAGAAAGTATAGTAAGATCAACCAGATCGGAGTTATGATTAAATCCTTTAGGTCCATTGGAAGTATGAAATTCCTTTACAAATATAACTTTTCATGCAAATATTGAATATATCGACCGCACCGGGTTTGGTAAAACCCAATTGTTCTTATTAAGTTAAGACCTTCAAAGTCCAGACATGAGAAGTATAATCTTATTTGAGTTGAATGAAGTTCCGTTTAAAGTAATTGATTTCTTTTGTGATAAAAACCCACAGTCTACTTTAGCCAATCTTCTCCCGAAATGTTATCAATATAATACTTTCACCCCGGATCAAGGCCATTTACACCCCTGGTCTACGTGGCCTACTTTTCACCGCGGTGTATCCAACCATCTTCACAAGATAAAAGACCTCGGGGAAGACTTGACATTAAGGGATCAAAAATATCCGCCAATTTGGAAAATCCTAACACAAAATGATATCCGAACAGGAATATTTACCTCCATGAACACATTTCCAATACCTGATAATCCCAAGAATTATGAGTTTTACGTTCCGGATATGTTTGCCAAAGACAGTCAATGTTTGCCCCAAGAAGCTGAAGCATTTCAAGAATTTTGCCTTAGCATGACCCGCAGGTCGGTGCGAAATGTTGACTCCAGTATTGATTTAAAAGCCGCATTGCATTTACTCTCGAAACTTCCAGGGTTAGGAGTTAAGATGAGAACTATAAATCAGATTGGCTTACAACTTTTAGGGGAAAAAATCAGTCATTGGAAAACCACCCGTAGGCGCACCTTTCAGGCGGTGTTATCTTTTGATATCTTTATGAAATTATTAGAACAAAGGAAACCCCAGTTCGCCACTTTTTTGTCAAATCACGTGGCGGCCACCATGCATAGATATTGGGCTGCGACCTTCCCTCAAGACTACGATAATATGGACCTCAATAGAGGGTGGGTAAAGACCTATAAAGAGGAAATAAACTTTGCTATGAGCAAGTTTGACAGCTTTTTAGACAGATTGGTAAAATTTGTGCATCAAAACAAACAGTATCTAATAGTTGTAGCTAGCAGTATGGGGCAAAAAGCAACCAGAGCAAAAAGCATTCAGTCTGAATTAACTTTGAAAGACCCGGGTAAACTACTCAGTGCAATGGGAATTCAGGTCCACGCGTGGGAGCAATTACCAACTATGCATCCCCAATTTAATCTTAAAATTAAACCCGAATTTGAGAATGTACTAATGGCAGGCTTGGGTTCTATTGAAATAGACGGTAAACCTCTAGTGTTTCGTCGAAAGGATGGGATCTTTTTTAGTATTGATTTGGGCCATATTAATCTAAAAGACAAGGCTATAAAATTTAATCAGAACGTAATAGATGCGGAATTTCTAGGGCTTGAAAATATTAAACCTGATGAATCAGCTTCGGGAACAGCGTACCATGTCCCACAAGGCTGCATGTTCATTTATGATGCGCACAATGGTAATGTAGAAAATAAGCGACCAGAAATAGAAACCACCGCTTTCGTTCCTAGCATTCTTGAGAATTTTAAAATACCAGTACCTGACTACATGACAAAACAAAGAATAGCTTGCTTAAGATAAAATTTATGTTCTACTTTTGAGTTTCCGCTTGGCTCTTTGAAAGGCAGGGTGCTTTCGCTTTGCTTCCTTTTTTACTCTTTTATAATAGCTTCTAGCCTTTGTATCATCTCCCTGTATTAGTGCGAGATCTCCCAGCCCTAGTAGCGAATAATAGTAATATCCAGTATCCATGTCGTCACTATCCTGGGCAAATTTTATTGCTCTCTCATAATATATGCCGGAATCTTCCAGTTTGTTTTTTCCTTGGTAGATCTGGCCAAGAAAGAATGCCGCGTATCTCCCGGTCACCGGCCCGTACCCTACCATGCCATTGTCAATTTTAGACATTATATCCAGGCTTACTCTTTCGGTTTTGCCATACCTTCCGGTTACGTATAAAAGCCTGGCATAATACCTTTGGAAATAGGGATTATCAGGAAAGGTTTTAGCTAAGTACTCGGACACCTGCAGGGCACCAATTTCATCCTTCTCTTCCAACGATAGGATACGCATGAGGAAAAACTGCGCTTCAGTACGTGTATAGAACGCATTTCTTGCTACTTCTTTGAGCTGTTGGATACCAAGGTCCTTATCTCCTTTTTTGAAGAACACCAAAATAGGTTTTAGCAATGGATAATTTTCAGGTATCCAAACCGAGTAATAATTGTAAAGCGCATCACCAAAAAGAAACTCTGGACTTAAGTGATTTTTATTTCGACTCTTGTCCAAATACTTTAGAGCATTTTTACCTGCGCTGGCAGCCTTGCGCCAACTTTTACGCTCTGAATACAAACGCCCCTTGAAACCATATGCGGCTGAAAGAAAAAAATTCGCCTCAACATCCTCTTTGTCAGCCCGGTAGATTGGCATTGCCTTGGCGATAGCTTGTTCCATGTAACCCAGGAAACGATCGTCATGCTGGGTATTGTTAATGTTGGGTGCCATCTTCCACCATTCGCTTAAGCCCAAAAGAAAGTAAGGCAATGGATGATCAGGATAGTCCTGACCAAGCCACCTAAACTGCTTTTCGGCTTCGGCAAATTTGAAGTTGTACATATCGTTCACCGCTTGAGCGGTTTCTATCTGTACGTCCTGATCCAACAGCAGCATCGCAGAAGTATCTGACAAGGTGGTATCAACTTCTGTTAGGCTGGTTTGGGCCAAGATAACGCCAGCATGGAATAATGTGAATATGATAATAACGGCTCTCATTTTCGGCCATTTTGATCTACAATAAACAAACTCTGATTGGACTTTTATAGTATCAAAAATGGTTCCTTTTTTGCTAAAATAATAAAATCCTAATTTGAAATCATTAACCAATAATTTATTAATTTCGCCTCTATTCAATATTTAATCCCAAAAATGTCAGATTTCAATAAGGTTAACAATATTGCCGGATGGATAGTTTTTGCCTTAGCTACCCTGGTGTATACCATCACTATTGAACCTACGGCAAGTTTTTGGGATGTAGGGGAGTTTATAGCCTCGGCTTATAAATTGGAGGTGCCCCATCCCCCCGGAGCACCTTTTTTCTTGCTTATGGGGCGCATGTTTTCCTTTTTATCATTTGGAGATGCTACTCAAGTTGCCTTTTGGATCAACATGATCAGCGTTTTGGCCAGTGGATTTACTATCCTGTTCCTGTTCTGGTCAATTTCATTACTGGGAAGAAAGATTCTTAAGATTGAGGGTGAAGAAATAAGTCAAACTCAAACCTACTTGCTGATCGCCAGCGGCGCAGTTGGGGCATTTGCCTATACCTTTTCTGATTCCTTTTGGTTCTCTGCAGTAGAGGCAGAGGTGTACGCAACTTCATCTTTTTTCACTGCTTTTGTGTTCTGGGCCATTTTGAAATGGGAAAGAATGGAAGACCAGTCTAGAGCCAATCGGTGGCTGATCCTTATCGCCTATATGATGGGGCTTTCTATTGGGGTTCATTTGCTTAATTTAGTTACCATCCCAGCCTTAGGGATGATATACTATTACAAGAAACATCCGGTCTCTACAACGGGGTTTATCCTTACCATGGTGGTAAGTGGTTTGATAATCGTAGCCATCATGATCGGTGTAATACCGGGGCTTCCTAGTGTTGCCGGGAAGTTTGAGGTGATCTTCGTCAATAGTTTTGGGTTGCCTTTTGGATCAGGGATACTGAGTTTTATGGCACTTCTTCTAGCTGCGATGATCTTTGGGGTCTGGTATACTCAGAAAAAAGGGAAGCCGATTTTCAATACCGTTATGCTTGGGCTCTCTTTTGTGCTTGTCGGATACTCCTCCTACGCGATCATCCCCATTCGATCCGATTATGATCCGCCAATAGATCAAAATAACCCTGAAGATATCATGAACATCGTCTCCTATTTGAAAAGGGAGCAATATGGTTATCGACCATTGGTGCATGGGCAGTATTTTACTGCGCAATTGCAAAGTACGGAAAAGGGAGGGGCAGTTTATGCCAGAAGAGGCGATAAGTACGAGCCTGTACAGTTTAAGACTATTCCAAAATACGATCCCGATCAAACCACGATAATGCCTAGGATCTATAGTACTGACGGGAATCACGTACAGAAATACCGGGAAGTACTTGGCCTCAAGGAGGGGGAAGTACCAAATTTCATTGACAATGTCAGGTTCATGTTTAAGCACCAGCTCGGGCACATGTACATGCGCTATT
>JBPCUG010000743.1:0-2524 GCA_051011275.1 Cyclobacteriaceae bacterium
AGGTAATATCACTCCAAGAGCCTAAATACAGCTTGTCAAGATTCTTTGGATCATAAGCGAGTCCATTTGGAAACTTAACTCTATCATTAACAGTCAATTGTTGCCAGGATTCAGCTCCATCGGTCGATTTATATAAAGCCCCCATATGGACTTCTCTTCCGACCTGGCCATTTTTATGTTGAGGTGTGGGACTTGTAACCAAGAACAAAGTGCCATCCGGTTGAAGGGTTAGTTCAAAGGCTGCCAAGCTACCAGAAATTCCATTGTTCCGCAACTCCCATGATTTACCATCATCTATTGACTTAAAGACTCCTTTGCCGTATGCAGCTACATATAAGGTTCTATTTCTGACTGGTGAATTCTCATCCAGAACAATGGAAGTTGATGGGGTACCATAGCCCATTCCTTCAACTGATGGAGACCATGATTTTCCTCCATTGGTTGAAATAGCAACACCACCCTGCCCGTATTCAGTCCACTTGGGATTTCTGGTCATTTTCCCACGAGGAAAGTCATGCAAACCCGACCATACAGAATAGATCTTGTTCTTTTCTTCAGGGTCAAAAACCATCCAATAACAGGTGTTATGCCATTTTGGTGGAATCCCCTCAGTTGAACGGAACCAGCTTCTCCCGCCATCAAAAGAATGATGATATCCTATATCTGTATAGCTAATGGCAATGTGGTTCCTGTCGAAAGGATCAAAGTGCACTCCATAAGCAGTAGTTACGTCCAGGCCCCGGCTAATGTAGCTGCCATCTGGTTGTTTTTCACTGTAAACTTCTACCCAGTTTTTTCCGCCATCTGTGGTTTTCATGGCGCGATACCAGTCAGTAACGATCGCGACATCGCCATTGTTTGGGGCTACTCCCACATCGATTAGTCGAATGTACTCACCCCCAAAAGCACCCCGAACCCATGCATCTTCCAGGTTTGAGGCATCAACTCCGTCCTTCACACTGTATTGACCAGACCCTCCACCACCTTTCCATACCCAGTGCCAGGTTTCACCGGCATCCTCAGACTTCAGCGTGCCGTACCAATGGCTCATAGTTTGCTCACTATTAGGTTCCTGATAATCACTGGTTACCACATAAACCTTTGCCGCGTCGTTTTCAGCAGTAGCTAGTTTAGAATAAGTGGGAACTGGGCCTTGTCGATTTAGAATATTCTGGTCATTTATTTGTTTCCAGGTATTACCAAGGTCCGTGGATCTCCAAATAGTTGTTGGCGATATTCCGCCATATGCCTTGTCTTCCAGAGTATTTTGTAATGTGTAGAACACGGTTTTTCCGGTGTTTTTTATAACTCCTCCAGTAAAAGAGAATACTGATTGCATCTGTTCGGAATACTCTTTGTAGGATTTTTCCCAACTATACTTGTCCAGAATGGTTAGGCCGGAGTTTGAAAAAATGTATACTGATGATTCAAGGTCTGCTTGATTGGTATAGATATAGTCGATGGACTGGCCAATCTCAATTCTTTTCCAGGAGCTACCCCCATCGGTGGTGAAGTAGAAATTTTCATTAACGCTAAAATAGATGCTATTGGAATCCAATGGATCCACTTTTATATTTCTAATCGACTGATGGCCACCTTCTTCAGTTAATAATGTTCCCTTCTTGGCAATAAGTCTGTAATTAGCGTGATCTCCGCTGTAAGTTTCTTCTTTGATTTCATCCTGTTTGGGGAATATCCCACTCCATGTTTTCCCTCCATCACGTGATCTTTTCAAACTTGAAGTCCCCAAATAAATGGTCTCCGGGTTTTCAGGATCAAATCCAAAAGAATACGATCCATTGGGGTTGGTAATGATTGAATAGGAAGTCCCTCCGTCGTGCGTAATATAAGCTCCGGTCATATCGCAGCGGATCATAAATCTTTCAGGACTAGAGTAGGAAAAGGTTGGAATAAAAGTACTGCCTCCTCCTCCTGGTCCTATTAACGTCCAGTTTGAGTTAATGTCGCACTTAGATGAGGTTTGACCTTCCGATTCAAGATTCGAAATATTTTGACAGCTTAAGACTAGAATAGATCCAGCCAGGATTACCATAGATTTAATTAGAGTACTCATGAGAAAAGGCAAGGTTAAGTTGTTCCTGATGGTTCAAGGGTAGTTGACACATAATCAGAATTACGTTACCACTATTTAGGGAGGCTAGCAGTCCTTTTCTTTTACCGGTAGAGGTTTGCAACTCTATGGGTTTTAACTTCTTCACATCGCCGGGGATAAACAGCCCCGAATTATATCCGCGAATCGGCTTAAACGCTCCTAGTCCGTCACCCTTCAGGAACAGACCCTGGCCTGCGTCGTTTCTAGGAGTCTCCACTTCTGAATTGTACAGGTTCCCGGCAATTACCAGGTCTAATTTTCCGTCGAGGTCAAAATCATCGGCTACAATGCCAAAAATCGCCGATATTTGAGCAAGTTTTGGCAATGCTATAATCTCGAATTCGTCCATTTTATTTAATAGAATACTACTTGAAAAGGTGTTAGCCTCGAGCAGATTGGCTGCCTTTAATG
>JBPCUG010000744.1:0-2815 GCA_051011275.1 Cyclobacteriaceae bacterium
CCGGGTGCTCCGTATCCGACTATTGTTTTTCCATTTCTTTTGACCTCGATCAGAAAGGACAAGAGCTTTCTTTTGGTCCCCTTCACTCTATCCTGAAACAGTTGATAATAAGCCGATGTTTCTATTCCCATATTTCTTTCTCTTTGCAGCAGCTCATGGACACGGTCCGTGATCGCATGGGAACTATCACCAGAATTTCGCACAAAAACCCTTAAAGATCCACCGTGCGTGGTCAATTCTTCGACATCGAATAGGGTTAATCCGTGATGCTCGAAGATTCGATCAACCACTGAGAAAGACAGATAGGAATAATGCTCATGATAGATCGTATCAAACTGATTCTCTTCGATCAGTTGCAAAAGATGAGGAAATTCCAAGGTCAAAACCCCGGTTGGAGACAACATGATGGGTATGCCAGCTACAAAATCATTGATATCAGGTACATGAGCCAGGACGTTGTTACCAATCATAAGATCCGCAGTACCATATTGTTGGGACAATTTGGTGGCGGTCTTTTGGCCAAAAAATGCTATTTCTGTTTTAATACCTTTGGCTATAGCCGCATTGGCCACGTTTGCTGCAGGTTCAATACCCAAAGCCGGTATTCCACGTTCCGCAAACCACTGAAGAAGGTATCCATCATTGCTGGCAATCTCTACGACTTTATTCTGTTCACCGAGTGCAAATCGACTGACCATGGCTTCCACGTATTGCCTAGCGTGCTCAAGCCAGCTATCTGAATAGGATGAGAAATAAGCATAATCATCGGCAAAGATCTCTGCAGGCGCGGCAAACTCTTCTAATTGCATTAGCCAGCATTGATTGCAAACAAATGCATGGAGCGGGTAAAAGGTCTCAGCTGCATGTAGCAATTGAGGGGTTACATGTTTCTGACAAAGTGGAGACATGCCAAGATCGACCACACTTTGTGTTAGTGACGCTTTGCAGAAACGGCAGTGTCTGGTAGGCAGCGAGCCTTCTATGTTCATCTTGTTGGTTTCCATGTGTTTCAGACCTTTATATTCCGAAAAATCCGTCGTCCAACCAACTGTATGACTTATCCTTTTGGGAGATCTCTGTAATCTCCAAGGGCCATTCGATACCAATCTTTGGATCGTCGTACCGCAGCCCTATTTCAGCTTCAGGTTTGTAGTATGCAGACTGCCTGTAAGCCATGTTCGTTCGATCAGTCAATGTTTGAAAGCCATGTGCAAACCCTTTGGGAACATACAGCATCCTGAAATTTTTCTCTGACAATTCAACCTTAAGGTGCTTTAAGAATGTTGGTGATCCCTCACGGAGATCGACAATTACATCAAGCACTGCACCTCGGATGCATTGGATCAACTTAATCTCATCATAAGGTGGCTTCTGAAGATGCAGACCTCTCAATGTGCCTCGACCAATCGTGATGGAGAGGTTGGACTGCACAAAGTCATCAAACAACCCCTGGTTAAGAAACTCCCTTCGGCAATGCGTTCGCACAAATAGCCCACGAGTATCACGGTGTGCTTCCAGTTCAATGACAAAAGCACCGGAAAGTTCGGTTTCGAAGAACTTCATTTTATCTTTAAATTCCGATCAAGAATATTATTGGCTAACAGGTCTCGAATGATATTCAGTCGCATAAAGTGGGATTCTCTGAAGTTGGGATTATTAAATCGGATTGATCTAAGTCCATCGAGAAGGTCTTTCACTGTATTTTTCAGATCATAAACCGGTTGATGATCAGGGGCTAATTCTTGGAAGAGATCAAAATTGACCTGGTATGAGCGATTGTCTGGGGCAGCATTTTTATTAATGCGAACCTCCAATCCGGGAATCATCTCCTGCACTGCATAGGCCAGATCTCTAACCTGATAATTCCAATTATTCCGACCGGTATTTACACTGACAAATTCACCGCCATGTCCGACGGGTTTTGTAAGAGCCCATCGTATCGCCCGGGCCATATCTTTTACATGGATCAGAGGTCGCCAGGGTGTGCCATCGCTTAGAATATCGATAGTGCCGCTAGACACGGCTCCAGCTACAAAGTCGTTAAGGACCAGGTCCAGCCGCAAACGATCACTCATGCCGCATGCAGTAGCAAAACGAAGACAGGTTACTTGAAAGTCCGGTCCGGCAAGTTCTTTCAAAGCCTCTTCCGACATGATCTTGGATCGAGCATAGGCCGTTAAGGGATTTAGCACAGATGATTCCTTTCTGCGAGCTTCTTCTGCCGATCCGTAGACACTACAGCTAGAAGCAAAAACAAATCGGGTTACTCCTTGCTTTTTGGCTTGCTCAGCCAGGGCAATATTAGCCTCAAAATTGATGGAGCGTGTAGCCTCTTCGAATTGATTACCAATAGGATCATTCGATATTGCAGCCAGGCTCACAATAGCATCAACCCCTTCAAGTAATTTTACAGGAAAATCCCGAACATCTCCATAATACTGAGTGTCCAGATAAATGTCAGGCGAGACAAGTAAAGAGGTAATGTTTTTGGCGAAATAACCGATATCATAACCCTCAACTGTCACTCCGGGAATGTGGGTTTTCAGCTCCATCACGACCCCAGGTCCGACATATCCTAAGTTACCGGTAATTAATACTCTCAAGTAGGTGACAGTTTGTTATAAATTCCGAGAGGTTCAAAACCAAAACAGATCCGGTTTTGGGCACATTCTCGGAATTTGGAATTAGACTAACGAATTAATTTAAGCATACTTTTGTAATTATCACAGCCGAGTGTGAAAACTTTCAGGGGATTGTGTGCTTCCATTTCCGGTATTGGTTTCCACCATATGGGTACAGGCTTCTTGCCCTTTTG
>JBPCUG010000745.1:0-3235 GCA_051011275.1 Cyclobacteriaceae bacterium
TAAAGGTAAGGAAGTATCATTTTCAAATCGCCAGTGAATGGATTGCTCATTTCCAAGGGACATGATCTTTGGAGTAATACGTCTGCCAGTAATACTCAGTTTGCGATTAAAGAGCAAGGAGATATCAGCCAAGAGTAGTAGGCCCAAAAAAGCTAAAGCTATTTGCGCTACGGGAAAGAGCATCTCCAGAGCAAAGCTAGCGGCAAACATGCAGACAATAACTCCCAATGCCCAAAAAAACAAATGAGGCAGAAACAAATGCTTAAAAGGATTGCTCAACGCGGTACTTCAATTTCATGAATAATGTCTTTAATGACTCCTTCCACTTCCAGGCCTTCCATTTCTTTTTCAGCCGTAAGGATCAATCGATGATTCAATACCGGATAACAAGCGTTTTGGATATCCTCAGGTATTACATAAGGTCTACTGTTAATAGCAGCCATCGCTTTTGCCGACTTCATAATGGCCAATGAAGCCCGGGGGGAGGCGCCAAGGTATACATTGCCGTTTTCACGGGTGTTGTGAACAATATCCGCAATGTAGGCCAAAAGCTCCTCCTTGATATGCACTGTTTCAACTAATTCTTGATACCTTTTTATTTCTCCTGAATCTAGTACTGGCTCTATCTCAACATTGGAGTCAAGCTGAAAGTCTTCGTTGAACTTTTTAAGGATGGTCTTTTCCTCATCTAGAGAAGGATACCTAAGGTTCACTTTAAACAAAAATCGATCGAGTTGTGCTTCAGGTAGCTTGTAGGTGCCCTCTTGTTCGATAGGGTTCTGAGTGGCAAGTACCAGGAATGGAAACTCCATGGGGTAGGTTTTACCATCAACGGTTACCTGTGTTTCTTCCATTACCTCAAACAAAGCGGCTTGTGTCTTTGCCGGGGCACGGTTGATCTCGTCGATTAGTATAAGATTGGAAAAAATGGGTCCCTGCTTAAAAGTGAACTCTGAATCCTTCAAATTGAATACTGAGGTGCCCAGCACATCTGTTGGCATTAGATCAGGCGTAAATTGAATGCGTGAGAATCCAACCGAGATTGTTTTGGCAAATAGCTTTGCAGTTAGGGTTTTAGCAATTCCAGGAACACCTTCCAGAAGGATATGTCCATTGGTAAGAAGGGCTACTAATAGTTGATCAATCATTTGATCCTGGCCCACAATTACCTGGTGGATTTCAACTCTTAGTTTTTCTATGCTCCTGGTCAGTGGAAGGAACGGAGACTCTCCTGGCGATAATTGTTCTTCTACTTCCATATTATTTACATTGTTGATGAAACTTTTCAATCGCACGATTAAACTCTACCAATAAATATTCAGTGGTCTCTTCAGTCTCTTGCATGCGCTTGTACATTTTAAATATATATTCTATTTTGCTTAGTTCGACTCCAGATCTTTTATTTAACTGCTCCATAAAGCTTACACTTAAGTCCTGGGTTTTTAGGTGGTATCGGTCTCGGATAAACTCAAGAAATAATCGCATTTTTTGCAATCCGATCTTCCGGTGATTTTGCTGGAGAAAATATAACCGACCAATTGTCTCAGTAAATTCGATGGTGGAATTTTGATTGAAAGGAAGAATAGGGATAATTCGTTGTCGACGTTTTCCATAAAACAACATATACAGAAAAGCCGTGGCTAATAGTAAATACCATGCCCATCGAAGCCCGCTGTGACTTAAAATAAATTGCAATGGTGCCTGGGTTGATCGTTGCCCCTCGCCACCATAATTCCCAATTTTATTATGGTTGTCCCAGTAGATTGTTCCGGGAGATAAAAATGAAAGTGTTTTCTCAATATATTCTCTACCCTCCGGTTTGATCATGTAATAGTCTGTGAATACTAATGGACTGCAGTGCAGATAAAAGCTACCTTCTCCGTAGGGTATTTCTACGAAATTTGAGGTGGAATCATTAAGTGTCCCTAAAAAATTAATATCCGGGTCGCAGCTGATGCTATCCAGATAGTACCAAGAATGAAACACCGGGGTTTGATTGTCCTTTTGAGAATATATATACTCTTTTTCAAAGGCCGGAAGATTGAAATTCATACGCACTTCAAGAGCTTCAATTGCACTGTATCCATAATATTCACAGTCTTCTAGAACCAGGTAGTCCAATAGCTCGTAGGGTGTTCGCTTGGATACAATAAACACTTGATTACCCCGATCGGCAAAAGCGAGCAAGCTATCGACATCCACTTCACTAAAAAATACATTCTCCCCTATACTTAAATAGTTGTAGTGTAGGTCTTCTTCGGCTTGCCAAAATCGGAATGGTTTTTCTGAGGATTCTACGGGATGGTTGGGAAAGTAACTCTCAGCCAGCTTAAATATTATTGATGTATTGTAAGGCTGTAGGTCGCGGTCATTGTATGTTTCGCGCCAGTGGTAGTTGTCAATATTCGGATAAATAAAAATAAAGTACGCTGCCACTGCCATGAGCAAGATACCGCCAAGGATGAAAAGCAAAGTATTATTCGATTCCTTCAAACCCGTTCCTTTATTTGATCTATGAATTTTTGAAATTTAGGAGACTCTTGTGTGAACATGGCTTCGTCTACCAGGTGATCTCCATACCATATAAAATTGAATTGGCTGGTAATCTCCCTAAACTGGTTCCCACTAGTTTGGCTGGCCATCTCCCGAACATACCGACTATTGGTTTTATCCCTTTCCCATTTGATCCATCCTTTCTGATTCAGATCTTGGATAATCATGAGATAGTATAACCTTATGGCTTGTTTATAATCTTTATTTTGCAAGGCTTTATCTAAAAATGACTGAAGGTCCTGGTTCTCCAGGTCATCCTCAAAGTTGACCTCTGAGACTTCTGTGGCGATCTTTTTTTCCTTCCTCAGAAACTGGCTATTTAACAATCTAATTACAAAGAATAACAAAAGGCCAATAGCCACAATGAAAAGAAGGTTTTGGAGACCCCCAAAGTCCCAGGATCCGAAACTCCAGTCCCGGCTTGTTTTCGACTTTTCTTCTTTTTCCTCCTCTTTTTTTTTCTCTTTCTCGGGTTTTTCAAATTTCACATCCTTGGTTGCTTCTTCCCATTTCTGTTGATCAAAAGATCTCAGATCTACCTGTTGCTGATCCGTGATCGGAACATCGGCCTCACTGGATTGTGCCCATAATGAATTTAGGGACAAGCCAAGAACTAAAAAAAAGAAGGAAAGGACCCGCATACTAAAAATTTTCAATTTGCTGCTTCAAGTACTTTGCATCC
>JBPCUG010000746.1:0-9256 GCA_051011275.1 Cyclobacteriaceae bacterium
GATTGATCTCGGCTTGTTTAAAGCTATGTTTGCCCGCCCGTTTGCCAACAAACACCCTGGTTGCATGACTTGGAGCATACTCGAGCAAGTCAGGATGCACCAGGGCATCATACAGGACCACATCGGCCTTTGCTAATGCCTTTATGCCTTTTACACTGATCAACTCGGGATCTCCCGGGCCGGCTCCTACTAATGTTACTTTTGCTTTGTTCATGCCTTGTAGTGGTTGCTAACTACCAACTTTTCTTCGTCTAATAAATTCAACTGTTCTTCTCGATAGGCAGTCACCTTTTCAAAGAAAAGCTCGGCCTGCAGCAAATAGCTGTTGGCAAAATCAACAGTTGGTTTATGGCTGTTCAACTGTAGAACAATGGCTTCAAAATCCTGGGCAAATGGGCGGTTATGGAAATGACTTTCGAAATCTCGAAGAATACCGATCTGGGTATTGCATCTCACATCCTCAGAAAGGAGTAACGCTTTGGCGCTAATAACAAAAACATTGTAGCTGTTATACACTGCTTCCGAGTACAACTCCGTTTCCAGAGCTTCTCTGGCTTCAGTCAATTTTTCTACCGCATCACCCAACACAGTGCCTACCAGGTCAAAACTAGCTCCGGCACATTCGCCAACCCCTATTTCGGGAACAAAATCTTCAGAGTGCCCCCAGTCAATATAGTCAGTGGGCCGTAAGGTAGATAAGTCCCCCAGATGCTTCAGCAGATCATAGAAATAGCGTTTGCCTTTTTTCAGAAAGTAATCATTGAAGTAGTCCTCCTCGGCAGCCCTGTCTCCGTAATCATCAAGCAGCAGACTCAAGGCTTGAGGGATACGTTTGGTAGGTAGCTTGATCACTTTTTCGGCGATAAACCCATTACCATCCAGGCCTACTCCTCCTCCAATCACCACTTGCAATGCAGGTACTACTTTTTGGCCATGTTTTATAGAGCTACCATGAAAGCCAATATTAGCAGCCATATGTTGGCCACAGGAATTCATGCATCCACTGATCTTGATTTGAATAGCACTAGTATTGATCATATGGTGGTAATCTTTTCTGATCAATCGCTCTAGTTCAATCGCTATCCCAGTACTGTTGGTTACTCCCAGGTTACAGGTGTCGGTACCGGGGCAGGCAGTAATATCGGCGATCGTGCCAAAGCCGGTCTCTGCCAGGCCCAAAGCATCCAACTCTTGAAAAAGCATAGGCAAAGATTCCTTATGGACAAACTTGAGTAGGATACCCTGATTGACAGTCAATCGCATATCATTAGCAGCATATTGCCGGACCAAACTAGCTAAGCTACGAGCTGTGGGAGCTTTAATGTTGCCTAGCAATAGCTTGATGTTCACCCCATAAAACCCCTTTTGCTTTTGCTCAAATACATTGGTTTGCAGCCACTCCTCATATTTCTCTTGGTCAGTGACCTTGCCATTTGCAGTTGTAGGTGGCAAAGGTAGTTCGGGATACAATTGCTTACTATTAATTGCAATACGATCTTGCTGTAGTGACCTTCTTTCTTCCTCTACCAAGGAAAGGAATTTAGCCAAACCAATTCCTCTCTTCTCATCGATCAAAAATTTCAAGCGGGCTTTGAATCTCTTTTCTCGTTCGCCATAGCGATCAAAGACACGTAACCCAGCTTCCAAAAATGGGATCAATTGATCTTCGGGTAAAAACTCAAAAGCTGTTGGAGCTACAAAAGCTTGTGCTCCCAACCCGCCACCGACCACGACCTTAAAACCTCTTGTTTCTTGCCCATCAATGGTTTGGAGCCTGGGGATAAACCCAAAATCATGGAAGTAGGTATAAGCTGCATCCTGCTCGCTGGATGAAAAAGCCATCTTCACCTTCCGCCCCATATCCTGGCATATTGGATTCCGTAGAAAATATTGAAAAACTGCTTCCCCATAAGGTGTGACATCAAAAGGCTCTTCCGGATCAATACCTGCATAGGGAGAGGCTGTGAGATTACGAACTGTATTGCCACAAGCCTCACGAGTGGTCACACCTACTTCCTCTAGCTTAGTCCATATGGCTGGTGTATCATCCAGTTTGATATAGTGCAATTGGATACATTGTCGGGTAGTTGCATGCAGGTTCCCATTGGTATGCGCTTCCGAAATATCAGCAATGCGTACTAGTTGTTGGGAGTCGATTTTGCCGTAAGGCAATTTGATTCGCAACATTTGCACGCCCAATTGCCGCTGGCCGTATACGCCGCGGGTAAGCCTGAAGGCTTTGAAGCGCTCTTCCGGGATCTCTCCTTTATGGAAGCGCCCGATCTTTTGTTTTAGTTCGCCAATATCTTTTTTGGCTATAGGTGAAATCGATGAATGATTCATGGTCTTATTTAGAGTTGAAAAGTAATTGCATAAAAAAAAAACCCTGGGTGGTTTCCCAGAGGCTCTTTGATTTCTTTTTTTATCTATTAATTCAATCTACCTGCCACTTGGATATACCCGTATTAAAGGAGTTGTTACAACAACACATACAGCAACAGATTTCCCTATGGATTTGAGATTGATTCATTTTTGCTTCTTTAACGTACTTGCTTCAATTTAGATTTGTTTAAAAACATTTTTTTTGTCTTTCGCCAGACATCACATATTATCTTACCCCATTTTGAGCTACAATTTTTGAGGCCCTTAATGCACCAATGATGTCTTCCAAAATATCATTGACATTTTCTAATCCTACAGAGATCCTGATCAGTCCCGGCTTGATACCCACCCTAGCTCGTTCTTCATCCGAAAGTTTGGAATGTGTTGTTGAAGCAGGGTGCGTAACGGTAGTTCTGGTATCACCTAGATTTGCGGTAAAAGAAAG
Source organism: Cyclobacteriaceae bacterium (assembly GCA_051011275.1). GTDB lineage: Bacteria > Bacteroidota > Bacteroidia > Cytophagales > Cyclobacteriaceae > JBPCUG01. The sequence goes on from JBPCUG010000746.1 coordinate 2,828, forward strand.
CATTTTTAGTTGATCCAAAAACTGTCTGGCCCGATCATAGCCTCCTCTAACTACAAAAGTCACCAATGCGCCACCAAGCTTCATCTGCTTTTTGGCCAGCTCCATTTGTGGATGAGACTGAAGAAAAGGGTATTTTACAGTTTCCAGTTCCTCATGGCCCTCAAGATACTCGGCAATTTTCAATGCATTATCACAGTGTTTCTCCATTCTTACTGCTAGGGTCTCCAAACTTTTGGAAAGCAACCAGCCATTAAATGGCGATAATGCCGGGCCGGTATGCCGAGCAAAAAATCGTATCTCTTTTATCAATTCCTGTTTGCCCAATATCGCTCCACCAATGGTACGGCCTTGGCCATCAATGAATTTTGTAGCTGAATGTGTAATTAAGTGAGCACCCCACTGCCCGGGTTGCTGCAGATAAGGTGATGCAAAACAGTTGTCAATATTTAGGATCAACCCATGCTTTTCAGCTAGCTTACCTAGCCATTCTAGGTCGATGATGTCCAAACCGGGATTAGATGGAGTCTCGGCAAAGATCATCTTTGTATTTTTTTGGATCAGCTTCTCCCAACTTTCCGGCTTATCAATATCACTGTAAGTGTGGCTGATTCCCCACTTTGGAAACACTTGAGTAAACAATTGATGCGTAGATCCGAAAATTGATCGCGAGGCCAGCACATGATCGCCACTTTTAAGCAAGCCAGCCATACTGCTAAACATTGCCGCCATACCGGAGGCAGTGGCAATGCCGTCCTCAGTGTCTTCTAGTTGGCAAAGTTTGTCGATAAACTCGGAGTTATTTGGATTTGAAAAACGGGTGTAGATGTTGCCCTCTACCTCATCAGCAAACATGGCCCTGGCTTGCTCAGCATCATCAAATGTGAAGCTGGAGGTCATGTGTATCGGACCGGAATGTTCCCTATACTGGTTATGGCCATTTTGCGTGCGGATCGCTTTCGTTTCAAAGTGTTTATAGTCCGGCATAACGCGATAAACTTGCTGATGTAAATTCTTGATTTCTTAAAACAGAAGTCAGTTGTTCCTTTTCTATTAGAAAACCGTCGTGTCCATAATTGGAGTCGATCTCATAGTATCTGGCGTTAGGAATATGCAATGCTAGAAACCGTTGCTCAGTTAGCGGGAACAATACATCCGTTCGGATGCCGATCACAGTTGTATTGGCTTTGATAGATTGTAATGCTTCTGCTTGACTGCCTCTTCCCCTGCCGAGGTTATGGGAGTCCATTGTTTTGGAAAGGTACCAATATGTGAAAGCATTAAATCTTTGAGCCAGTTTTTCCCCTTGATACACCTGGTAAGAAGAAGCCTTGAAAGCATCAATCACCTCATGGTGTTCCTCCGACTGCGTCATCTGATAGCTGATGTAATTGCGATAGGACAACAAGGCTATAGCCCTGGCTGTCTTCATCCCTTCGGTTCCTGCCTTTGGGTCACGATCGCCCCAAGTCGGGTCCAAAGCAATGGCCATCCGCTGCGATTCGTTAAAAGCAATGCCCCAGGGAGCATGCTGAGCATTGGTAGCTAAAGTTACTAAGTGCTTAATTGTATCTGGCTCCATAACCGCCCATTCTAGTGCATACTGCCCACCCAGAGAAGCCCCTATCAGGGTATCGATTTGGCTGATACCCAAGTGGTGCTGCAGCACTTTCAAGAATGCTACCAGATCTCGATTGGTTATATCAGGGAAGTCGTAGTAGTAAGGTTCGTCGGTTGTGGGATCGATCGATAGCGGCCCCGTGGATCCATAACACCCGCCTAAAACGTTGGCACAGATGATGAAATATTCACTAGGGTCGTATAATTGTTCGATCAAACCTTCCCACCACTCGGAGCAGTTGGCATTGGCGGTCAGGGCATGACAAACCCAAACCACATTATTCTTTTGGGCATTGAGTTCCCCAAGAGTGGCGTAATGGATCTCTACCCCAGGTAGCGATCCACCCAACTCAAGGGGAAACTCTTGCTTATATATATAAGTATGCTCTTTCATTAAACTAATTCTCCGGCAAATACCTGGTCAAAGGCTTGTTGCAGATCAGCTTTTATATCCTCCAAGTGCTCGATGCCCACAGAAACTCTCAGTTGTGTAGGAGTAACACCCGAAGCCAATTGTTCCTCTTCACCTAGCTGTTGGTGGGTGGTAGAAGAAGGATGAATGATCAACGTTTTAGCGTCACCTACATTAGCTAAATGGCTTACGAGCTTCAAGCTGTTAACAAATTTTTCAGCATTCTCTTTACCTCCCTTGATCTCAAAAGTGAGCACGCCACCAAATCCTCGCTTAAGATATTTTTGAGCCAATGCATTATATGGACTTGACTCCAATCCCGGATAGCTCACTGCCTCAACCAGCTCATGCTGCTCCAGCCATTGGGCTAGTGACAAAGCATTGCCCACCGTACGATCGACTCTCAGTGATAGGGTTTCCAAACCTTGCAAGAACAAAAAAGCATTAAAAGGGCTCAGTGCGGGACCAAAATCTCGTAAGCCCTCCACCCGGGCACGAATGGCAAAAGCAATGTTGCCAAAAGGGCCATCGGTACCAAATACTTCCCAAAACTTCAAGCCATGATAACCTTCCGACGGTTCAGTGAATTGAGGAAATTTACCATTGCCCCAATTGTAGTTACCCCCATCTATAATCACTCCGCCGATGCCGGTTCCATGCCCACCGATCCATTTGGTAGCAGAGGCTACAACTACATGAGCGCCATGTTCCAGAGGTCGAAACAAATATCCACCACAACCGAAAGTATTGTCAACTATCAAGGGTACATCGTTTGCCTTGGCTACCGCCGCTATGGCCTCAAAATCTGGAATATTAAACTCGGGGTTACCAATAGTTTCTAAGTAAAGTGCTTTGGTATTTTGGTCGATTAACTTTTCAAAGCTTTCCGGTTCATCATTCTCAGTAAAACGCGCTTCTATGCCCAATCTTTTGAAAGCTACTTTGAACTGATTGTAAGTGCCACCGTACAGATGACTGGTGGAAACAAAATTATCCCCACTTTGCAGAATGTTATTTAAGGCCAAAAATTGAGAAGCTTGTCCGGAAGCAACTGCTAAAGCAGCCACTCCACCCTCCAAAGCAGCTATCCTTTTTTCCAGAACGTCAGTGGTGGGGTTCATGATGCGGGTGTATATGTTGCCAAATTCTTTGAGAGCAAAAAGGTTGGCGCCATGCTCAGCATCCTTAAAAGTGTAGGAACTGGTTTGGTAAATTGGCACTGCCCGGGAACGGGTAGTTTCATCGACCTCTTGGCCGGCATGAAGCTGAAGGGTTTCAAATCTGAGGTTATTGGTTTCTTCTGACATGGTTTTAAAAGTTTACTAGTTGATAAATATAGTTAGTGGATTAAGGCTGTGTAAGTGTACCAACGCAATCAAGACAAAAAGAAAGTATTTGTTTTTGACGCACGCGGATGCCTAGCACATGCAACAACAGCACCGGCAGCAGATAGAAATGCAACAGTGCCTACGAGCAATAAAAAAATCTTGCTGTGAAGCTCTAGCTAGTTTGGATAAGTCTGAAAATGAATTCATGGTGTAACTAATTTATATCTCCCTCTTGAAACCACTCAAGAGTGGCAGGAATTGGCACCTTTCAGCCGGAGCCGAGGGTTGCCAGAGGGTCATCGAGCCTGTTCTCTCACCTCTTCTGTATAAATCAATTACACAGAGGTAATTGATTGTACAAATGTAAAGCGTTTTAAAGCTTAAAAACAACGAATTGGTAAAATTTGTTGGAATAGCTGGTTTAATTATGAGATTGTCAGTTTTGAAAGAATGATTGATTCCTTTTTTACGAAAATGGCAATAGATGGTTGTGTGATGGGTGAATGACTGAATGACGGGTAGGCCAGTTAGTCGATGATATCCTTCCACTCCACACTGGGGGCCCAGTATTTTTCAATGTGCTGGATCACCAGCTCGGTGCCCTCCCGGTGCGATACATAGGGAGGCATTTCGGGATTATACATAGCGTCAGTCAGGTCTCGAACAAGTAGCACATTTCGATCTAATTTTACCTGTCCTCTAATACCGAAAGTACGGCCTAGGACACACATATTGGTGTGCACACCGCATAAGACAACATTGTTAATATTTTCCTTTTCGAAGTAGTTGTAGATCTCTTGTCCGCTATCAGATATTAGATCTTCATCCAAGATCTCTATGGTTTCGATCTGTCTGGTCCAGACGCTACTAGGTTCATTACCGGGACAATCGCAACCTTCATCTGAATCATCAATCGGTAAGGAAGCTTCTCGGGTGCTGTCAGGATCAAACCAATATGATAGTGGGATTGGAGGTTCGACCTCGGGTGCTTCCTGCGCTTTCTTGCGCCCGAGGTGGTCTTTATAGAATTCCATTGTAGAGCTGGGGGCATGCACAATCGTCACACCTTTTTTCCTTGCCAATTGTATCATTTGGTTTACGGCTGGTGCCATTTTAGTTACTCTTGCCGTAGCACTATCACACCAATGTTTGTCCCACATGTCGCAAATGATAATTGCTGTCTCATAGGGGTTCCAGGTCAGATCTCTTTCCTTGGTTTGCCAATGTTCGCCATTTTGAACTTGCGTCCTGGCTGCCAGCGTAAGTAGCTCAGGGGCGGGCGTTTGATCCGGATGGGGAGTCCCGCTATGGTTCTGACAGGAGAAGCAAAGAGTTATCCAAAATAGAAAGCCCGTTACTCTCCCAAAAATTAGCGAAGCTCCCCTCTTATCTAAGTTTGTAAGCAGCATGCCATTGGTAATTTAAATAAAATACCGAGGTGCTCCAACGAGTAATGCATTTTTGGGGTTTGAACTTGAAGAAATAGCACTCATTAGGGTGCTTGGAACATTAAATTGGAGCACAGAGGTGATACCTAACAATTGGCACATTATCGCATTAACAAATTATCACATTAATCATCATGCCATCTCAAGGCTGCACAATCTTACCTTTCACTCCTTACCAGGTGGAATGTCACATTGGGGTTTTGCACAGGGGCGATGAGGCCGCACTAGGCTGAAGGCACCAATTCTTAATCTGAATATCTTTAAATTCCTCTGCTATTACTTTAGTGATCCCTTCCTCTAGGCTAACACTCGGTTGCCAGCCCAACTCCTTTAGCTTATCACAATTCAAAAGCTTTCGAAAAGTACCGTCAGGCTTAGAGCGATCATATTTTATTCTTCCTCTAAAACCTACTATGTTCTTAATGATCTCAGCCAACTGCTTAATTGATACATCACTGCCATATCCGATATTTATATGGGTGTTTCTAATTTGAGTAGGATCCTTAATAAGATCTTTAAAATTTACCTTACGCATAATGAAGAGGCAAGCTTCTGCTAAATCGTCACTGTGCAAAAACTCTCTCATAGGCTTACCAGAACCCCAAAGTGTAATATGATCCTTGGATAGATCGTTTTTTCTTAGAAATTGGTTCAACGCTTTCTGGTTGTTAACACCGGCAACTTGTGTAGCTCTGGTTATTTTATCCTCCTGTAATAATTTCCCAATAATACATTTCTTAATTAGAGCTGGCAACACATGAGATGTAGCAAGATCATAGTTATCACGAGGCCCATAAAGATTTGTTGGCATCACAGAAATAAAGTTGGTGCCATGCTGAATGTTATAGCTCTCGCATAATTTTATACCTGCAATTTTAGCGATAGCATATGGTTCATTAGTATACTCTAACTCATCAGTAAGTAGATAAGATTCCTTAATGGGTTGGGAACAATTTTTAGGGTAAATACAACTGCTCCCAAGAAATACCAGTTTCTTTACTTTGCTTTTATGGGCAGCAGAAATAACATTATTTTGAATTTTAAGATTATCCAGCAAAAATGTTGCCCTCTGGGTATGATTTGCCAATATGCCACCTACCTTCGCTGCAGCCAACACAACGTACTCAGGGGCTTCCCTCTTGAAAAAATTATCCACCCTAACCCGGTTCGTCAAGTCAAGTTGACTATGTGTTCTAAGCAATAGGTTTTTATGCCCTTGTGCCTTCAATTTTCTTAAAATAGCACTCCCTACTAATCCCTTGTGCCCCGCTATATAAAATCTTGAGTTTTTGTTCATTTGTTTAGAGCAAGTGATTTTAGTTCCTTCCGGGCAATTTTCAGATCAGAACTGATCATTTCACTTATTAAAGCATTTAGATCGTGCTTGGGCTTCCAGCCAAGTTTTTCTCGCGCTTTGGTAGCATCCCCCACCAACTCTTCAACTTCCGAAGGGCGAAAATAATTCGGATCAATACTCACGATTTCTGTTCCGGATGGCAAAGAATATTCCTCCTTATGCCATGCCATAACTATCCCAACTTCTTCCAACCCCTTGCCCTTGAATTCGATTTTTATGCCCACCTCCTCAAACGTCATTCTTATTAAATCACGGATGGTGCAGCTG
>JBPCUG010000747.1:0-5001 GCA_051011275.1 Cyclobacteriaceae bacterium
ACCGTAGGTAAGATCCTTAAGATTGAGTCTAGCTGGGATATCTTGATCAACTTAAGCACATGATCGCTTACAGTAGTGATCACCAGGATCCCGCCATCGTCAGTGGTAATACGATTGCCAACCAGCAAAGCGCTCAAACCGGAGGAGTCTATATATTGTACATCACCTAGGTTCAAAATAAAATTTTTACTTCCTTCTGCATGCAGGCTAACTAGGTCTGATTTCAGATTTGGAGCCATGGTTGAGTCTAACTTCTCTTCATGAAGATCCAGAAGAGTATATTGCTCTTTCTTATCAATAGTATATTTCATGTTGATAGGTATTTAATAAGTTTTCAGATCGAGACTTTGTAGGGAATTAATCACACTACTTTCAATCGCTTCCAAGCAATTCTCATAGTTTCTTTTGACCAACTGTTGGCCGGTCACTTTTTCAAATAATTCAATATATCTTTCCGAGATGGAATTTACAACTTCATCAGTCATTTCCGGTACCGTTTGATGCCCCTTTCCCTGGAAACTGTTGGTCATCAGCCACTCCCTGACAAACTCCTTGGACAATTGTTTTTGATGCACATCAGCCTTTTGGCGTTCCTCATACCCATCTGCGTAAAAGTATCTGGATGAATCCGGGGTGTGGATTTCGTCGATGAGATAAATGGTCTCATCACATTTCCCGAACTCGTATTTCGTATCAACCAGGATCAAGCCCTGCTCTTTTGCCAGTTTCGTGCCCCGCTCAAATAGTGCTTTAGTATAACCTTCTAACTGCTGGTATTCGCTTTGGTCTACAATTCCTTGTCTTATAATCTCAGTCCTAGAAATTTCCTCATCATGCCCTTCACTGGCCTTGGTGCTTGGAGTAATGATAGGGTGGGGCAAACGGTCATTTTCCCTTAAGCCATCAGGTAAAGTTACCCCACATAATTTTCTAGCTCCGCTCTCATAAACTCGCCAGGCATGACCGGCTAAGTATCCTCTGATGACCATTTCCACTGGATAGGCAGCGCACTTAATACCGATGGTGACATTGGGGTCAGGGGTATCAAGTTTCCAGTTTGGGACTATATCACGACTTTTATCTAAGAAGTGAGCTGCTATTTGATTAAGTATCTGACCTTTAAAGGGTATGGCCCGGGGCAGAACCACGTCAAAGGCTGAAATCCTGTCGCTAGCTACCATAGCTACCTTATCCTCAAAGATGTAAACGTCTCTGACTTTACCTCTGTAGAAGGCTTTTTGGCCGGGAAAACTGAAGTGCGTTTCTTTAATCGCGTTTATCATTCTCCTAAATTTAAGTAAGGGGCGAATGATAAAAAAATGCTTACCTATATATTTGCGTTCAGTCTTAGTTCTGGGGTTCTTCTTTCAGGATCTGGCCTCTGCGATAGGTGGTTTTGTTGGTGATGCGGCCCTCTTCATCAAAGCTTTGCCATTCACCAATCTGTTGGTCTTTGAGATATTCACCTTTCAATGAAACCTGGCCATTGGGATAATAAGCCTGGAAAAGGCCGGTCTTTTTGCCAAGTCTGTATGTGGTTTCGGATACTAATTGCCCTTGGTCGTCATACTCTTTCGCTTTGGCGGTCATCAGTCCATTTTGAAACTGTTCTTCTTTGATCACCACTTGTTCCTGGTTATATGTAATAAGTGGTCCGTGAAGCTTGCCTCTTACGTAGTTTTCTGTCTTTTCCAGCTTACCATTGGGGTAGTAGTATTTCCATTCTCCAAAGGGGTTGCCATCTTTGTAGATTTGTCGCAAATGAAGTGCGCCCGACTGATGAAAGTTTTCTATTTTGGCGTCCTGTTCTTGCTTTGAGTATTGCGCCTTGCTCTTGACTTGCCCACCAGGATGGTAAGTAATGTTCTCGCCAGTCCTCGTACCATTGAGGTAATGGTAACTGTGCTTTAGAGTCCCATCATGATAGAAACTGCGGTTATCTCCATGCAAGACGCCATTTGAATAATTCCCCTCTAGGATCAATTGGCCCTTTTCATCGTATGACTTAAAACTGCCAGTCTTTTTCCCATCCAGCATTTGTGATTCTGTATCCAACTGGCCATTGCTATAGTAAGTTTTAAAGTATCCGTTGAGAATACCATTCCTATAGTTGGCTTCAGATTTCAGCTTTTCACCAGGGTAATACTCTTTGGTTGGCCCATGCCATTTACCTTCCGAGTAGTAAATTTCTAATTTGATATCACCATCCGGAAAATACTCCTTAATTACCCCATCGGGTTTTCCCTTTACAAAATGGGTGGTACTTCTTACCTTCCCGCTCTCAAAATAGGTTATTAAGTCTCCGGCTAACGTGTCTTTCCGGAAGATACCTTTTTGTACAATTTGACCAGCTGGACCATAAGCAATCACTTCTCCATCGCGAAGGCCATCTTCAAAGTGGGTAGTACGCAGTTTACTTCCATCTCGGTAGTATTCGTGGCAAGCACCAAACTTAAGGCCCGAATTGTACTGACCTTCAACAGCTTTCTTTCCATTCTCATGATAGCTAATGTATTCCCCCGAGATATTACTGGAATCGTTGCCAATAATATTGTATTCTTCCTTTACCATGGTGCGTAGTGAATCATGGTAGGTAATCACCTTAGTCGTTTGCGCTTGTAATTCCCAGCCTAGGACAAGGAGAAAAGTAAGAAATGTAATTCTTCGGATCGTCATAAATTTATTGGCGACGTTCTCGGTTAACGCCATCAGGCAAAAAAATACCATTGTATCTACATCCGCTCCAGTACAATTGCAGACGCACCACCGCCACCATTACATATACCGGCAACACCAATCGTGCCATCTTTTTGAGTAAGAACATTTTGCAAGGTGGTCATAATCCTTGCGCCGGAGCAGCCTAGGGGATGGCCCAAAGAAACGGCTCCACCAAACACGTTCACTTTTTCCGGATCCAATTCAAGATTTTTATTGTTTGCTAAGGCCACTACAGAAAAGGCTTCGTTGATTTCGTAATAATCAACAGAAGCCGCTTCTAACCCGGCATTTTTAATTGCTTTTGGTATGGCCAGGGAAGGGGTAGTGGTAAACCAGATCGGTTCTTGGCTGGCATCAGCAAAGCCTCTTATTTTGGCCATCGGTTTAAGACCAAGCTCCTCAGCTTTCTCTTTGCTCACCAAGATCAATGCCGAAGCTCCATCATTTATGGTCGAGGCATTGGCAGCTGTAACCGTACCTTCTTTAGAAAAAACAGGCCTAAGTTGAGGGATCTTATCAAAGTTGACTTTCTTAAATTCTTCGTCCTCATCGATTTTAAGAGGGTCACCTTTTCTTTGCGGTACTTCCACCGGAACAATTTCATTTTTGAAGTAGCCGGCTTCGGTGGCCTGCGCAGCTCTTTGATAGGAACTGATGGCGTAAGCATCCTGCTCCTCACGACTGATACCCATCTCCCTGGCTGTGTGGTCAGCGCAATTACCCATAGCAAACTCGTGATATACTTCCCACAGACCATCTTTTTCCAGTCCATCTACCAGTTCACCTTTTCCGTACTTGTAGCCGAATCGAGCACTGGGAATATAATAAGGAATATTTGACATGCTTTCCATACCGCCGGTTACTACCACGTCATTTTGTCCTAGCATGATTGATTGGGCACCCAGCATGGTTGCTTTCATTCCGGAAGCACAGACCTTATTTACAATGGTACAAGGAACAGTATGGCTTATTCCTGCTCCCACAGCTGCCTGCCGAGCTGGAGCCTGCCCCAAATTGGCAGAGATCACATTGCCAAGCATCACCTCGTTGATCTCCTCAGTAGGTACACCGGATTTTTCTAAAGCTCCCTTTATAGCAGTGGAGGCAAGCTGAACTGCGGAAAGCCCCGAAAACATGCCACCAAAACTACCAATCGGTGTTCTGATAGCTGAAACGATATATACTTCCTTCATTTCAATTCTTTTAATATTTGCCGCATTAGCACATTAAGGCATTAGCAAATTAACCCTTACCAATCCGGTTTGCTTCGGTCTACCTTTTTGGTAGCCTTCCTTTTGTTTTGCTGCAAGTATTGGATCTCATTGTTCTTCATTGCTTCAAGGTACATCAATGCCTGATCCCTGTCCATATTCTCCAGATTGTCCAACTTTTCCATCAGAGCAGCTTCTTTTTGCTCTTGAGCTTTTTCTTCATTTTGCTCTGGCTCCTGATCAGCCTGCTGCTCCTCTGAAGCCTCTTCATCTTGTTTAGCTTGCTCTTCCTCTGATTCCTTACCTTTTTCTTCCTGCTCTTGAGCTTCTTGATCTTCCTGATCCCCTTTATTCTCTTCTTGTTCTTCTTCTCCGTCCTGTTGGTTACTTTCTTCCTGCTCTTTTTGTTGCTGTTCTTGCTGCTGTTTTTCTTCCTGCTCCTTTTGCTCTTGATCTTCTTGTTTTTGCTGATCGTCTTTCTGCTCCTCTTGATTTTCCTGCTCTTGCTCTTTTTGTTTTTGCTCCTCTTCCAATTCCTTTTTGATCAATTCGTAATTGAACCGCGCTTCTTCGTTGCTGGGATTGGCACGTAATGCTTGTTTAAAATATTCCAGGGCAAGTTGCTTTTTGTTTTGTGCACTGGTGATCACACCCATTTGCTGATTGGCAATAGAGCGAATATTGGCTGGAGTTCGGTCATTTGCCAACATATTATACCCTTGCATGGCCGCAGTGGTATCTTGGGTCAGAAGATAGGCATGGGATAGATTTAATTGGGCGCGATCATCCTTTACTCCTAAAGAGTCGATCAGATATTGATATTTGGTGACCGCCAGAGCATAGTCCTGATCGAGGTAAGCTTTTTTGGCTTCCTCTTTCGCTTTATTCACCTTAGCGATATCGTTAAAACCCGCCAAGGCGACTGCCAACATACTGACCAATAGGTATTTCATATGATCTCAGTTCCCAATTCTAATCTTAAAGTTACTGATTATAATTGAATCACTCGCAATTTTATCAGTACATCGATTAACAGCAAAAACCCTGCAATCCATAGGAAATAATAGTATTT
>JBPCUG010000748.1:0-5165 GCA_051011275.1 Cyclobacteriaceae bacterium
CCCAAAGTGTTTTGTCCCGATCATTTAAACCCCGCCCACTAAAGTGCTGCGCAGGGGTACAGGCAAAGGTAAGGTCACCAAAGTCAACTTCCTGCCACCAATCTAGCTCTGTAATCTTATCGGAAGCTACTCCCCATTTCTTTAAATGTGATCCTAAACCTAAAGGCACATAAAAATGCCCTACTTTGTCCTTAAGCTGGAGGACTGAGGGATAGTCGAGGTGATCATAATGGTCATGGGAAAACAAAACGGCATCGATAGGAGGCAAGTCGTTTATGGCCAATGGCAATGTATCGTTGAACCGGCCACTGCCAAAAGGAATGGGTGAAGGCCTGGGCCCAAACATTGGGTCCAGTAGCAGTCTTTTGCCTTCAATTTCCAACAAGAAAGCAGAATGGCCAAACCAAGTCAACCTTACTAAGGAATCCGGTATGGACTCAAATTCCTCTTTCTTTCGATGTTTTATGGGTATCGACCAGGAAGGAACTTTCTCACCGTCTGTGCTCAGCCATTTAGGGATCAAACTTAGGGCCTTAAGCGGGCTCATGGTAGTTGTTATCCGGTCTTTGTTTTGAAAGGTCTTGCCATTGTGGTTGATTATGCCAGCGACTTGAGCCAACGTGTCAGCTTTTGGTGGTTGGCCAAATTGCGGTTGTTGAAGAAAAATAATTAACCCAATTGCTATTATGGCAATAATTACGAGTGTGGCAATCATAATTCGTTTGATCCAACGTATTAATCGTTTCATTTTTGGTCTTGAAATGAGGCAAACTTGCAAGTAACCTGAGAGGTTAAAACGCATTCTCAGCATAAATGTTCAGCCTTTAAAGGATCGGAGCTGTCTGGGGTTTATGATCTTGTTGCAAGATTGACATAACTATCAACTTCTGGGGCTTTTTTCTGTCCTTAGATTCTATTAGCAAAATTCCATCCTCCTTGAAACCTTCAGACAAATATAACTGCCGAGCACGTTGGTTGAAATCATAAACGTCCAACCAAAGACGATAGCAGGCTTCTTCACTGAAACAATAATCTTTGATCAACCTAAGAGCCTGTCTTCCGTAACCTTTACCCTTTTCGGCAATTGCTATACGACGAAGTTCGAAATAGCGATGGTCTTGCTTGAACCCTGATATTATCGCATACCCAATCATGTTTTGTTGGCCATTTATGAATTTAAAATGGCGTTCATTTGGGTCTGCAATCACTTGTTGGTGTCGTTCATGGCTAAAGGCTCCAATGAAAGGACTGTTGTCGGGATGACTTTCCCATTCCATGACCTTGGGTAGATCGTCCGGAGCTGTAGGCACCAATTTTAGTGTCGTAACCATATAACTTGAATCCGCTAATCCTCTAGCTAAAATTGCTGTAAATACATCAAAATGTGAAAGAATTTGCTAAATTCGATACCCAATTAAAAGCCATTTAAGTATGAAATCCTTTGCTACAATTGCTATTGCTATTTTATGTCTTAACCTAATCCAAGCGCAGCCGCTGCCCGTAACATTGAAGGCGGACAAAGACCCATTACAACTAGAAGTGGGGGCAACCTCCCAAATCAAAGTAAATGCCTATAACTCCGAAGGTGAGAAACTAGAAGACCGCCAGTGCTACTTTTTCATGTTACGAGAGACGGGTTTTGTTGCCAGCAGTGGCGCTCAGGTGGATAGCTTGGGAAATGTAACTGGCCTGATCCCTGGCATTTATAATCTGGTAATGATTCGTCCAGGATCTGATACTGAGGCATTTGCTCGAGACTACTTAAGGGTTGAAGTTGCACATAAGCCAGTGGCCGAAGTAGCCCTGCTGAACTTTCCCGCCAAGGTTTATGCTGGTACCAGCATAGCTTTACAAACGAAGGTTACCGATGAGGCCGGTTTCACAATGGAAGATTCTGAAGTAAAAATCACCTCCTCTAATCCTACAGTTGCGTCACTTGATGCCCTGAATCATTTGATCACCCATCGAAACGGCAATACTACGATTACAGTGCAGTCAGGTACTGCAAACATTGATTTGCCAGTGAAGGTGCTTAAGAATCCGATAGCAAGAATAGATCTAGTGGTATCACAGGCAGTAGCGCGTACAGGTGACGTGCTTCATTTCAAAGCTAGTGCAAAAGACAAAAGTGGTAAGCCGGTGGAGGAGGTTCCCTTTGTATTTACGGTTTCTGGCCAGGTTAAGGAAGATGGTGCGGGAGCAGCAGCTATTATTCAGCCCAATGGCAAGTTTGTTGCCGAACAACCTGGTGCTTATACCATTTTGGTGTCCTCCGGAAATAGTACCGCTAGCAAATCAGTGCAGATTAAACCTAGAGACATACAAAGAGAATTGAATTTTGTAGGTAAAGGAAGTATCTCAGACCAGCACACTTCAGACCTATGGGTTTGGGAAGGCGTGGATGGTAAAGATTACGCAGTAACCGGCACTTGGGGCGGTCAAGGAAAGGCCTACTTTTGGAATGTAAGCAATCCAGAAAACTTGCAATTGATTGACAGCATACAGGTTGACGCCCGGACGGTTAACGATGTAAAGGTATCAGAAGATGGACGTGTGTGTGTGATTAGCAGAGAAGGGGCCTCTAATCGCAAAAACGGTTTAGTTATTTTGGATGTTACAAATCCGAACGATGTAAAAACCATTTCCACTTTCGATGATCAACTGACAGGTGGTGTTCATAATGTATTTATTTATCAGGATCATATTTATGCGTTAAGCAATGGGCAGCGATATGATGTTATCAATATTGAAGATCCTGCCAATCCTAAAAGAGTAGGGAAATTTGAATTAGACAACCCAGCCAGAGCTATTCATGATGTTTGGATCGAGGATGGTATTGCCTATTCATCCAATTGGAATGATGGTGTAGTGATGGTAGACGTGGGCAATGGTATAGCAAATGGTTCACCGGAAAACCCGGTGGAGATCTCCCGCTCCAAGGTCCAGGGAGATGCCAACCATGCTGCCTTTCCATTTAAAAGCCAATCGACTGGTAAATTCTATGTAATTGCGGGTGATGAAATATTCCCGGTTAATTGGGATCCTAACAAGGTAACCATTCCCTCCGGCTACCTTCACTTTCTTGACTTTACTGACCTGGATAACCCCAAAGAAGTAGCTCGCTATGAAATACCCGGAGCGGGCTCCCATAATTTTTGGGTAGAAGGCGACCTGTTGTATATAGCATATTACAATGCTGGAGTAAGAGTGTTGGATATTTCCGGTGAGCTTATGGGTGATCTTTACCGTCAAGGGCGCGAGATTGGTTACTACCTGCCATTGGATTCAGAAGGCTACCTTCCCAATGCTGCTATGACCTGGGGGGCCCAACCTCACAAGGGACATATCTTTTTCTCCGATCACAACAGTGGCCTGTGGTCTGGGAAGTTGGCTGGACCAAAACCCGAGGCTGCGGTAGTTGCGCCGAAGCAGTAACTGTTTTCAGACCTACGAGGTTTCTAAAACCTCGTAGGTCTGTTTTCATTGTGATTCCCTGATCAATTTCCTATCTTGACCAGCTGACAAACTAGTGCTAATATGTCAAGGAACCATTTAAAGAATTGCCAAAAAGATTTTCCTTCATTAGCTCATCATCCTAACGTTCTCCATCTGGATGGTCCGGCGGGGACTCAAGTGCCTCAAGCCGTTATGGATGCAATGAATGACTATTATATCAAAGCCAACGCCAATACGCATGGGTATTTTGCTGCCACGAAAGAGACCGACCATATTCTGGCAGAGGTGCGACGAAAAATGGCCGCTCTTCTAGCGGCAGAAGGACCGCATACTATATCATTCGGCCAGAATATGACCACATTAAATTATTCCTTGAGTAGAGCTATAGCACGAGGTCTAAAGGCTGGTGATGAGATTGTGATCACCCAATTGGATCATGAAGCTAATCGGGGTCCTTGGTTAGGCCTAGAGGAGCAGGGAATTGTTGTTAAGGAGTTGCCTTTGTTGCCCAGTGGTACACTCGACTACGCAGCCATCGATGACACCATCACAGAACGGGCCAAGCTAGTAGCTATTGGATTAGCCTCCAATGCACTGGGCACGATCAATGAGATTGCACCCATCCGGGCAAGAGCCAAAAAAGTGGGCGCCTGGTTATTGTTAGATGCAGTGCACTATGCTCCTCATTTGCTGCTGGATGTCCAGGCCTTGGATTGTGACTTTTTGTTATGCTCTGCCTATAAATTTTACGGACCTCACGTAGGGATCCTCTATAGCCGACCAGGTCTGCTGGACACTATAGATACCGATCGCCTTGCTACTCAGGACCAAGTGGCGCCTTATAAGATCGAAACCGGTACACTTAATCACGCAGCCATAGCGGGAGTAGGTGCGGCCGTCGATTATATGGCAGGCTTTGGGCAGGGAGATGATTTGAGATCACAGATTGTCAACGCCATGAGTTTTATCAATGCACATGAGTTTGGCTTAGCTAAGAAGTTGTATCAAGGTCTGTCTGAGATACCAGGCTTGACACTATTTGGACCTACTTTTGACGATCACCTTCGAGCACCCACCATCGCATTTACTTTGAATGGCTGGAGGCCCGAGCAAGTGTGTTCTGCACTTGATCAAAGCGATATCTATGCCTGGGACGGACACTTTTATGCCCTAAGGGCTATAGAAATATTGGGTTTGCTGGAGCAAGGAGGTGTTACCAGAATGGGGATTTCAATCTATAATACTGAACATGAGACGGACAAGGTAATAGCCATAGTGACTAACCTAGCCCAATCTGCTCCGGTGGCAGTTGCCAATCACAATTGAAAAGGGTACCATGAATTATCAGAAAGAATTAAATACCCCGACCAGAATATTGATGGGCCCAGGCCCTAGCGATGTCCATCCTCGGGTGCTTAAGGCTATGGCTACCCCATTAGTTGGCCATTTAGATCCTACTTTCCTGGAGGTGATGAATGATATTAAGGCGATGTTGCAACTTACCTTACAAACGAAAAATGCTTTAACTTTTGCTGTTTCCGCGCCGGGTAGTGCAGGCATGGAAACCTGCTTGGTAAATTTACTGGAGCCAGGCGATCAGGTATTGATTTGTATCCATGGGGTTTTTGGTAATCGCATGGCCGATATTGCACAACGTTGTGGAGCTGAAGTGATCAAAGTGGAAGCACCATGGGGGGAGCCAATTGATC
>JBPCUG010000749.1:0-5037 GCA_051011275.1 Cyclobacteriaceae bacterium
ATCATATTCCTCCTCCTCTTCCTGAAGGTTTACGACATTTTTGCTTGCCGGAAGATTGATCCCAGGGCCTGAACCTGCACATCCCGTCAGCCATATAAACAACAATACAAAGTATATCGAACTCATCTTTCTTTCAATTAGCTCCTATCCATTTAACGAACCACTCATGGTTTCGGTTCCCCCTCATACAAAGGTATAAGTGACGCTAAGATCTTAGAAACAGCAATGTTGGCCCAATACTATTGGACTTACTACAGAAAAACTATAAACTAGAAACCCAGAAACTGACTAAGATCCGGGTTCTTTCACATAATCGGAGAAGTACTTTTTAAACTTGGCCACTTTGGGTTTGGCTACCGCTACAATATAGGCCTGATCAGGATTAAGCCTGTAGAAGTCTTGATGATAATCCTCAGCAGGATAGAAAGCATCTAAGGCAGTCACCTTTGTCACAATTGGATCTTTGTGCTTTCCATTGGTTTCCAATTCCATTATGTAGGATTCAGCATCCTTCTTTTGCTGATCATTGTGAAAGAAGATCTCGGAGCGGTACTGAGCCCCCACATCTGGACCCTGACGATTGAGAGTCGTAGGGTCATGAGTGCCCATAAAGATCTTGACTAGCTCTTTATAGGTAATCACATCGGGATCAAAATAAATTTGTACACATTCGGCGTGGTCAGTAAGACCATAGCTCACCTTTTTGTAGTTGGCATCTTTGGCACTGCCTCCAGAGTAACCGGATATCACATCTTCGACGCCTTTAACCCTTTCAAAAACTGCTTCGGTACACCAAAAGCAACCACCGGCAAATGTGGCTTGCTCTAACTCGGCTAATGCCTCGACACTTAAATTAGGTAGCTTGGCTTGCAAAGATTCCTGCCCAGGATTGGTACAAGCCCAAAGTCCCATAACCAGGGTTAGGGTGGTAAAAATGCTCTTTTTCATCATGAATATGGTTGTCCCTTGATAATAAATAACGATTTGATTTTCTTTTGGTTCAAAGAATGAGAAATTTAAATCGAATTTTATTCTTATCCAATATGAAGTATCTGATCTGCCTACTTGGTCTCACTTTTGCATTTCCTGCTTTGTCATGGGGGCCAACCGGCCACTATACAGTAGGTCATATAGCCGAACATCATTTAAATAAAAAGGCAAGAAAACAGATTGCCAAAATGTTGGGAAATGAATCCCTGGCATTAGTCGGCGTATGGATGGATGAGATACGATCAGATGATCGCTATAAGCACACTTACGACTGGCACTGGGTCACGGTACCGGATAGTCTTACTTACGAGCAAACCGAAAAAAATCCAAACGGTGATATCATTCAGACTATTGAGCGTTTGGTTGATGAACTTAAGTCAGATACACTCTCCCAGCAAACGGAGATCGAAAACCTGAAAATGTTAGTACATCTAGTGGGTGATATCCACCAGCCACTGCATGTAGGTACAGGAAAGGATCGAGGAGGCAATGACATTAAAGTGACCTGGTATTGGGAGGATTCCAATTTGCACCGGGTTTGGGACATTGGAATGATTGAGGTACAAAAGTTGAGTTATACCGAATTGGCGCATAGCCTGGTCAGAACTTCGAAGGAAGAAATCCTGCAATGGCAAAGTACCGATGTAAGAACCTGGGCCAATGAATCTAAAAGTTTGAGAAGTCAGGCCTATGATATCCCGGATAAAAACATGAACTACAGGTATACTTACGAGAATTATCCAACGGTTAAAAAGCGATTACAGCAAGCAGGCATACGTTTGGCGGGATTGCTCAATGAGATCTACGGTTAGTGCAGGGCATATCCAAAGTAGTAAGAAATCCCAATCTTCCCTCCCCAAAAATAATCGTTGCATTTTCCCTGTATTTCTCGATCTAGCTTATCGCTGAAAACTTAACTATAATCAAAGCGTATCCGCAATCGAGGTTTTCTTTTTTTATTTCAATAGTTTATCGGTTTTGTTTTGAAACCTATTGGCCCTTATGAAGGGCCAATAGGTTCATGAGCCGGTCAGGTTAAGGACCAGGCTCCGCAATCCCATAGATTTAATCCATCTGCACTACATCTGATACGTTGCCGTCACCAGCTTGGATAACTGTACTAACTTGACCTTCATCAAATTGTTGCTGACTAGACCAGTTGCTATCTCCCGATTGAACAACTTCTGCAAAGTGCAGAACACCCTCTTGGTGCTGCTCAGCGTGGTTATGGTCACCATCCTGAGCAATACTAACAACATTGAAGTCACCAACTTGCACCTGTAAGGCCGAGTTGCCATTTCCTGATTGAAATACGTTTGCAGAATTTTCCTGGCCAAACTGCTCTTGTTCGGCGGAGTTCTTATCGCCAGGCTGATTAATAATCGCACTATTGAAATTATCATCTTGGAACTGTCGGGCAACATTGTCATCGCCAAGTTGACCGATAAAAGCCTGGTTACCTTCATTCACCTGCTCCTGGAGCGCCTCATTGCCATCCCCTTCTTGGGTGGTGATGGCGAAGTTGTTGTCCGCGTCCTGTAACTGGACAGCTACATTATCATCGCCAGCTTGGTCAATAAATGCCTCGTTGCCGACCCCAATTTGATCCACATCGGCATCATTGTTATCTCCGTCTTGAGCTACCGTACTTACGTTTTGGGCGAAAGAATAGCTTACTGCCAGGCAAAAAGCTATCATTACTACTAGTGTTCTTTTCATTTTATTAATAGTTTTTACTTGAATAGAAATATTAAAAGAATTTGGGTTTGTTGCAGTTGAGCTGGTTAAGTCATAAGTTACCTCCTTCCATAGCTGGTGAGATTTTTAATATATATCTTACATGCAATTATAACCCTTGAAACCTACGGTTTGCCAGTCAAAATATATAGTTGGTTGGTTTGAATGTGTAATTGGCGGATAAATTAGAAGGTCTCTAACCTGTCTTAGAATTAGAGCATCGCTTTGGATTTTGGATTGGTTCTTTAAGGGCAAAATTCTCCTCTTGATTTTTTAAGATCACTTGCATTCCATGTCAGCCTTACAAAGATAGCGTGACCAGTGGCCTGGTCTTTCGGGGTAACATTGCTAAGGCAGGAAAGCTGGATCGGCCGCCGTAAAACCTGTGCATCAGGGTGCGTGAAGAAGTTCTGTTCGGAGACCAAGGAGGTAGTGTTTCTAGGCCATAGGTTTGTACTACTACCTTACCCAGACCAAAAAGTGGTGGCCACTTTTAAAGAATTACGCTACAATTGAAGAGCGATTACAGTAAGTAGGTATTCGTTTAGCCGGATTACTCAATGAGATCTACCGTTAGCGCAGACCTTCGCCAAAGTAATAGGAGACTCCAATTTTCCCACCCCAAAAATAATCGTTGTACTTGCCTTGTATTTCGCGGTCTAATTTATCACTAAAGACGTAGTTGTAATCAAAGGACAACTGCAATCCTAGGTTTTCTTTTACTAGATATTCGAATCCCAAACCTCCTACTCCATATAGCAAAAATTGCCGGGAAAAGTCGTTGCCTCCGCCTTCGGTAATAATCCCAGGACCGCCAAAAACATAAGGAGTAAAACGATCTTTGGGGAACCACCGTTGTTCCAATCGCAAGCTGGCTAGTCCAAATGTCCCGTCGTAAAAATCTTTGGTGGCCAATTGGTTCCAGGCAGTATTGAAAGACATAGAAACCGCACGATTCAAAGCATAGTTAAAAAAGATCTCTGCTCCAGGGCGTACCACTGCATCGGTAAAATCGCCGGCATACAATTGTCCTCCGGCACGGAATCCAAAGGCAATTTGGCTTCGTCGATTCTTTAAAAACCGGTCAAAAACATCTACGTTTTGATTAGCCTGCTTTTCCTTATCATACCTTTGGAGTACCGGTGACAACCGCTGCTCCTCGGTTTGCAACTGCCACAAACCATCTTGGATACCTTCGATCACCAAGCTTTCTACTGCTTTCTCAATTGCTTCTTTTACCGCCATTTCAGCAGGTTCATTGTAGGTAAAACCAGTCTCTGCTTCAAGAAGCTTTTGAAATTTAACGAATCGGAATAAACCAATATCCACCATTTGTGATAGGATCGTTTTGGAGGTATACACTGTTTTTAAGATCCTTCCATTACTGGTGGAAATAGCCCTTAGATAGATAGTAATGCGGTCCTCCCTATATTGGCCGGAGACGCCCGCACCAAAGTATCGCAACCCAGCGCCACCAGTGAGCATATTAGCATCATAAGAAATAATCCCTCCCTCCAAAATAATTCCTGCAAACAACAATGGAGATAGTTTAGACTTATCGCCAAACTCCGCACGACTAGACCTGATTATCTTTCTTTCATTCAGTAGGTTTCCCACGTTTTCCCGCTCGATGACGGTAAACCAATTTGATTGTTCTAATGCTCTTATAAGAATTGAGGTAGCTCCTTGGGTCACAGCAGTAGAAAAGCTGTTGCCATTGAGAACTGGCTTGTACTGTCCGGTCTGGTCTCTAAATTTGTAGACCGCGGCCACGATCTTTTCTTTCGGCGGCGGAAGTGGCATTCTCAATTTTCCGACGTTGGACTCAGCGCCTAGACGAGCGCTGGAGGTACGAACCGGTTGTTCGAAGTAGGGGGCGCATTCTGCCAATAAAAATAGCAACAGAACAGGCCAGATCTTAAAAGTTGGGAGGTTAGATGTTGATCGTTTCATAATATCTGGTATTTAGAAAAAGGGCACCGTGATGGTGGTAGTATTACCGGTACCACTATCCAGAAGGAATATGTTGATACCTTCTCCGGTTGATGTAACATCAATTTGGTAATCTCCTAAAATAAATGTTCCCTCTTCCAATCCTTCTTCGCCAAATTGCGAGGTGACCAACTGGCGAGAAAGTTGGTTGAGTATTTGACGATTGAGGGTCTGCTCGAAGTCTTGTAATGGATCACGGGCGTTTAATCGCTCGGGATCTTCGAAATCATTTTGCGCTTGAGCGCTGCTGAGCATCCATTGGTAATTAAAAGTATTTCCACCAAAAGCGGGGTTAGTTGGTTGATAGATGAAATCCTG
>JBPCUG010000750.1:0-3131 GCA_051011275.1 Cyclobacteriaceae bacterium
GTGCTGGATGATTTTCCAAGAATGAGCTACCAGCAGGCTATGGCCGAATATGGTATTGACAAACCGGACATCCGGTTCGAAATGAAAATAGTTTCTCTTGGTGAACTAGCCCAAGGTCATGGATTTAATGTTTTTGATCAATCAGAGGTGGTGATCGGTATCTGTTCGCCTGGTTGCGCCAGCTACACTCGTAAGGAGCTAGATCAACTTACAGAGTGGGTAAGACGACCACAGATTGGTGCCAAAGGATTGGTGTATGTACAATGCCGCGAAGATGGCACATATAAGTCATCAGTAGATAAGTTTTATTCTCAGGATCAGCTAAAAAGTTGGGCCGGTGTGATGAATGCCAATGCCGGTGACTTGCTATTGGTTGTTTCCGGAGAAAGTCAACATACATATAAGGCTTTAGGCGAACTTCGTTTGGAGATGGGTCAAAGATTGGGATTAAGAGATCCAAAGATCTATGAACCACTATGGGTGGTGGATTTTCCACTGCTGGAATGGGACGGAGAAACCAAAAGGTATCATGCCATGCACCATCCCTTCACCTCACCCTTAGAGGAAGATCTGGAATTGTTGGATCAGGATCCGGGATCGGTAAGGGCCAACGCTTACGACCTAGTCATCAATGGCGTAGAGATCGGGGGTGGATCTATCCGAATACACGACAGGCCCAGACAACAACTCATGTTTAAACACCTTGGGTTTAGTGAAGCTGAGGCCCAACAGCAGTTTGGTTTCTTAATGGAAGCCTTCGAATACGGCGCTCCGCCTCATGGTGGTATCGCCTTCGGCTTTGACCGGCTTTGTGCTATGTTTGGTGGCCTGGATTCTATTCGTGATTTTATCGCCTTTCCAAAAAACAACTCCGGAAGAGATGTGATGATCGATACACCCTCTCAAATTGCACCCGATCAACTTGATGAATTGGGATTGCAATTGAAGTCGTAGTTTTCCAGTTTTAAATGAGTATAAAGAATTATCAAAAAACCCTGGTAAGTTTCAGTCCTACCAGGGTTGATTTTGTTTTATTAACTTATTCTTAAGCTGGTGATGCAGCAGTCGCAGCTGCACTAGTGGCTTCTTTTTTGGCTATCTTTTTCTGCTCCCTTTGTGACAGGTCCACTACCACCGGTGAAGCCACAAAAACAGAGGAATAAGTTCCAACCAAGATACCTACCAGCAGCGCAAAAGAGAATCCCCTTAGCACCGCACCACCAAAGGCAAACAATACTACCACCACAATCAGGGTTGTGACTGAGGTGATCAAGGTTCGGCTGATAGTATTATTGATGGATATATTGAAATTATCAACCAGTCCTTTTTTATGGTTCAATCCAAGGTTTTCCCTTATTCGGTCAAATACCACCACGGTATCGTTAATGGAATACCCTACGATCGTAAGCATAGCAGCAATAAATACTTGATCAACTTCATATTTGAACCCGAGCAAGCCAGCAATAGCAAAAGCCGAGAGTACCACCAATGTATCATGGATCAAAGCCACTACCGCCCCAAGACCAAACTGCCATTTCCTGAATCGAATGAATATGTAAATGAAAATAGCAATTAATGAGAACACAATGGATTTCACTGAGGCACTCTTAATATCATCAGCAATGGTTGCTCCAACTTTAGTAGAACTCGATATGGTAAAATGCTCTGCATCTACCTTTGAATCATCAGCTACAAATTTTTGATTGGTGTGCGCTTCTATACCAGACACCAGGGCCGTTTCGACCGCACTATCGGTATTATCCCCATCCTGATCAATCAAATAGCTAGTAGTGATCTTCAGCACATTGTTAGATCCGAAAGTTTTAACATCAGGTGGAGTATTTTCAAAGTCATCAGCCAATGCTGCCTTCAGACCGGAAGACTCCACTGCTTCATTGAAAGTAACCACATATGATCGCCCACCTTTAAAATCAACTCCCATATTCAAACCACTGCTAACCATTAAAGCAATACCAATGCCAATAAATATGGTTGAAAACACATAGGCGATCTTTCTTTTCGAAAGGAAATCAATATTCAATTTGCTCAGAAAGTCTTTTGAAAATGGCGTGCTGAAATTAACGCTTTTTTCATTGCCTTTACGTGACCACCAATCAACTAATACTCTGGTAATAAATACGGCCGAAAAGAAAGAACACCCAATACCAATCATCAGAGTAATAGCAAATCCTTTTACAGGGCCCTGGCCAAGTACATATAAGATCAATGCTGTCAGGAAAGTGGTAATATTAGCATCAATAATCGAGCTAAATGCCTTGTTATATCCTTCGGCAATTGCTGCCTTTAACTGATTGCCTGTCCTTAGCTCCTCCCTTATCCTCTCAAAGATGAGTACGTTGGCATCTATAGCCATACCGATAGTAAGCACAATACCCGCGATACCAGGTAAAGTGAGCGCCGCACTTAAATTGGCTAAAATCCCCAGTATAAAGAATACGTTGAATAGTAGGGCCATATTGGCAACGAAGCCACTTTTGGCATAGTAGGCCACCATAAAAATGACTACAATAGCCAACCCTGCCAGGATAGAAATGACCCCTCTTATGGCAGCTTCCCCACCCAAGGTAGCACCAATGATGTCCTCTTGAACAATTTTAGTCGGTGCAGGCAGCGCGCCTGCTTTCAGTACATTAGCTAAATCAGAGGCTTCCTCCACGGTAAAGTTACCTGATATCACGGAGCTTCCATTTGGGATTTCAGACTGAACAACCGGCGCAGAGTAAACATAATTATCCAAAACGATTGCAATCTGCTGCTTTGGTGTCTTTGATGAAGCTTCCCTGGTGATATTCCTCCACTTCCTACTCCCTTCAGAGTTCATATTCATATAAACCGCTACTCCGTCTTCGCTGTAGTCTTGTCTGGCGTTAGTGACCACATCACCTGTGAGAAGCGCTCTACCACCCCTAAGGGTTTTGATCATATACAATTCTAATAAGCTTACATCAGAAGAGGTGCTAATTTGGTCATTAGCTTTTACCGCCCAAAGCAATTTGGTATTTGAGGGGATCAGAGCCTGTATGTCTTCTCTGTGGAGATAATGATTTACTTTAGCAGTATCCCTAACATTTGAAAAGAGCTGCCCGGTCCGTTGATCTACGGTTAGGTAA
>JBPCUG010000751.1:0-2581 GCA_051011275.1 Cyclobacteriaceae bacterium
GATCAAGCAGGATGATTATACTTATGAGTTGGCCAAAATGGCAGTAGATGAAGCCTATCGGGGCAAGCAAATTGGAAAGAAACTGGGTTTAATTGCTATTGAAAGAGCAAAGAAATTGAAAGCGGAAAAGATAATTCTGGAATCGAATAAGACGTTGACTCCAGCGCTTAATTTGTATCGACGATTGGGATTTGTAAATGTTTGTGCAGATCATTTAAAGTCTCTATACCAACGAGCTAATGTTACTATGGAGCTAAATCTATCCTGATGACCGATCGCAATAAAGGAATCCTTTTTGCCGCGACAACCGCGATGATCTGGGGTTTGCTAGTGATAGCAATAAAGGTGTCTCTAAACTACCTCGATCCGATATCTATAACTTGGATGCGGTTCTTATTTGCCTTTGGTGCGCTGGCTGTTTTCTTTATGTTGCGAGAGCCGAAGCAACTAAGTATGATTAAAGGCCCGCCGAAGTGGGCATTGATCGCCGGTGTGGCACTGGGAATAAACTATGTGTGCTACATTAGTGGCCTCCAATATACCTCACCTAGTAATGCGCAGGTGATCATTCAAATAGCGCCACTGTTGTTAGTGGTAGTGGGTTTGGTAATTTATAGAGAGAAGGTTAGTTTTTGGCAACGGCTTGGGCTTATAACTGCTGTAGTTGGTTTTGCGCTATTCTACCGGGACCAGATTTCACAACTTATAGGAAAGGAAAGCACATATAATCAAGGTGTCTTATGGGTAGTTGTAGCGGCACTGGCTTGGGTGGTATTTGCTAGCCTGCAAAAGAAAATGGTGCAAAAGCATTCAGCCCAGGGTTTAAACATGATTATTTTCCTGGTGCCAGCTGTGCTTTTGATTCCTTGGGTCAGTTGGACCGGTATTGCCAGCATGAATTGGCAGGGCTGGCTGATGATCTTATACTTGTCAGTCAATACTTTGTTAGCTTACGGATTATTAGCAGAATCATTTCGATATATACCGGCCAACACTGTGGGGATAATTGTAACAGTGAATCCGATCATTACTATGCTGGCTATGGCAGCCCTTGCCTATCTAGAGGTGAGCTGGATAGGAATGGAAAGTATTTCGCTCCTGGGAGTTTTAGGAGCCTGCTTAGTGGTAACCGGAGCAATATTGGCTAGTTTGTCGCCCAAAGTATTGGGCAAGATGAAGCAGGCTCGTTTAAAGTCGGCTTAGTATATAATATATAGCAGCGATAACCCAGATTCAATATGGAAGCAAAAGAGAAGAACGATAACCAAAGAATTGCCCAGCTTCGGGAGCTAATGCAGGATGCGCTATTGGGAACCAGAGCCCATTTGAGTCCTGAGCAAATGTTAGAAGGGTTGGATCATAAAGCAGCTGGTCAACAGATCCCTAACTCCCCCCATACTATCTGGCAGCTTATAAAACATTTGAATTATTGGCAGGATAGGTTCATTGCTAGGCTTGAAGGACTTACTACACTGCCAGCCAAGACTTCAGATGACGGTTGGCAATTCGGGGCCGCCCCATCCGATGAGATGGCGTGGCAACAGGAAGTCGAAAAATTCTTAGGAAGTATAACCTATGTAAAAAATGTTTGTTTAAGAGAGGCTAAGTGCCTCGACCCGAAAATGGGTGATTACCGAAGTGGGTTTTCTATAGTTCAATCTATGGCCTCACACATTTCATATCACATGGCTGAAGTGGTGCTGCTACGTCGCATGCTGGGCGCTTGGCCACCACCTTCGGGAGGGTATACTTGGTAAATGGAATTTGAATTTTGGATGTTAAATTTTTGAATTGGCATGAAATGGTTTGACCGGAAATTTAATTTTGATACTGTGACCGGAACTTTTCCAGGCATATTGGAAAGGCTGGCTGGTACGCCATTACGACTTGAGGATAAAATATCTAATATCTCTGAAAAACATTTAACCATTCGTTTGGATGGGAGATGGTCTATTCAGGAAAATGTTGGCCATCTTATGGATTTGGAACCTTTATGGTTAGGTCGGTTTGAAGATTTTGTTTCCGGGGCAGAGATACTGAGAGAGGCGGATCTAACTAATGCAAAGACAGATCAAGCTGATCATAATGCTTTGGCTCTGGAAGATATTATGGCAAGCTATAAGAAGCAACGTGAAGAAATAATACGGTTTATAGAGCCCTTGAGTTCGAAGGCTGAGAAGCTTACTGCTCTTCATCCTCGGCTTAGGCAACCCATGCGATTAATAGATCTTTCCTATTTTGTTGCTGAGCATGACGATCACCATCTGGCCCGGATAACTACGTTGTGGCATACATTAAAAGACTAGGCATGAAATTAAACGAGAACGATCTAGACTATAAGCACGAAGATTTTAAAAAACTACTTTATGAGACCTGTAATATAATTTTAAGGGCCCATCAAAACCTGCATGATAGACCGGTTTATCACAATAAGTCGGTTGAGGCTATTGCGAACCTATTTGCAGAAGGACTTCCCCAGGATCCAAGTGATCCAATGGAATTGCTAAAAAAAGTAGAGAAGGATGTAGTGGGAAATGCCACTTTCAATATCGGCCCGCATTTTTATTCTTATGTTCTTTCC
>JBPCUG010000752.1:0-6016 GCA_051011275.1 Cyclobacteriaceae bacterium
TTATAAAGTAAACACTGAGAATCAACTTAAAAGAATTGCCGAAAGTGGTACCTCAACCAAGTTGGAGACCGTATTTACTACCACCGAAGAAAAAAACATATTCCTGTCCGGAAGTATTAGTTGTAACCTGGAAAAAGGTCAAGTGACAGAATACCGGGCAATATTTCATGATATTACTGACAGAGTCCAATCCGAAAAAGTTCGAAACCTTTACTACAAACTTTCCAACCAAACAGCTAACAGTAAAAGCTTTGAAGACCTTTATAAGAACGTTTATTTCGAACTGAGAAATTTCATTGACGCTGACGGCTTCTTTTTAGCGATGACCGATGAAAATCAAGGAATTCGATTCCCTTCTATTTTGCACAAGGATCAAAAAGTGGAGGATCCTCAACAAATTAAACTATCAAAATCGATTACAGCATATGCTCTAAAGCAAGAGCGGTCGCTGATCCTGAACAAGGAAGAAATTTTAACTATCCCCGATGTGGTCAGTAAAAGTATGATCCCAGAGGGTTGGATGGGGGCTCGGTTGCAATTGGAGCAAAAGACAATTGGCTTGATGGCATTGCAGTCTTTTGATCCGGATAAGAAGTTTCAGGAGTCAGATCTGGAGCTATTGGATTTTATCTCCGGTCAGGTTGCCATGGCAATTGAGCGGATGCGTAATGAGGTAAAAATAAGTAACCAAACAGCAAGACTCAACGCAATTTTTGAAAGTAGTACCCATTTGATTTGGTCGGTAAATCAAAACTTTGAATTTACTTCATTCAATCAAAACTATTCTAATACCGTTTACAACTACTTCGGAGCACGGCCTTCTCCTCATCTTAATAAGAGTGTGGATCATAGCTTACCGGCTGATAACTCTGATGAATCTTTTTGGATAAAGAAATACGAGCAAGTTTTTAAAGGGGAATCTCTTCATTTCGAAACAAAGTTTTCCGGTGAATTTGGCAATGAAATATGGTTGGAGATCTTCCTCAACCCCATCTACCATTCAGATGGTACAGTCCGTGAGGTTTCCGGTATTGCCCACGACATTACCGACAAGAAACGAGCAGGAGTTGCAGTAAGGGAAAGCGAGGAGAAATTCAGAAACATTTTTGAGTCTTTTCAGGACATTTATTTCCGATGCGACCTCAAAGGTAAAATTCTTATGGTTAGCCCTTCCATCGGTGAGATGTCTGGCTATGATCAAAGTGAGGTACTGGAAAAGAACATTACCAATTATTACCTCTACACTTCCAAAACAAAAGACCTTATACGTCAGTTGGTGAAGAAGAAAAGTGTGAGAAACTTTGAAGCTTCCCTAGTACGAAAAGATGGCAATATCATTCAATGCATCTGTAACGTACGTTTGATCATCAGTCGTGAAACCCCTTGGGAGATTGAGGGAGTGGTTAGAGACATTACAAAATTGAAGGATACTAATGAAGAATTGGTTAGAGCAAAGGAAATAGCAGAGAAATCCCTGCAGGTCAAGGAGCAGTTTTTGGCTAACATGAGCCATGAAATACGTACTCCGATGAATGGCATTATTGGCATGGTCGACCTCCTGGCCAGTACAAAACTACTGGAAGAACAGGATCGGTATTTGCATACGATCAGGAAATCCTCTGAGGTATTGTTGGATATACTTAACGACATACTTGATCTTTCAAAAATTGAGGCAGGCAAAATGACTTTGAGGAAGTCGCCCATAGAGCTTCGTGAATTGGTTGGAAAGCTCTACGCACTATATTCGCAGCAGGCCAACGCCAAAAAGATCAAGCTTGCCTATTTTATCGACCCGACCCTTCCGGAGTACGTAGAAGTTGATGAGACGCGCTTACTACAAATCATTTCTAACTTAATTGCAAATGCGGTAAAGTTTACCAGCTCTGGGGGATCTGTGCACGTTAGTATGAAGCCAGAGTTAAAATACGATGATGTGCACATCATCAAAGTAGAGGTACGAGATACGGGCATAGGCATTGCCAGAGAAGATCTAAAAAATCTATTTATCAGTTTCAGCCAAGTGGATGGCTCTTCCACCAAGTCATTTGGTGGAACCGGGCTAGGCCTGACAATTTCCAAAGAACTCTGCCAATTGATGAATGGCAATATCGGGGTTTATTCTACACCAGGGCTGGGGAGCACTTTCTGGTTTACCTTTGAAGCGGCCACATCTTTCAAAGAGGCAGTAAAGGAAAAAGAAAAGTCAGATCATAACGGGTCTGAAATAGAATATTTTACAAACATAGCACCTCATGTACTTTTGGTAGATGATAACTTGGTGAATCGACAGGTGGCCTTTGAGATCCTAAAAAAATCAGGGTGTGAAGTTGCCTTGGCCACCAATGGGTATGAAGCCCTTACCAAAGTAAAGAACCATCAGTATGATATTGTTTTTATGGACATTCAAATGCCTCATATGGATGGAGTGACCGCTACTAAGAAGCTAAAAGAAATGGAACTTGAGGATCTCCCTCCTATTGTAGCCATGACTGCTTATTCAATGCAAGACGACCGTCAGAGATTCTTAGATGCCGGTCTTGATGACTACTTGCCAAAGCCCATAAAAGCCCACAATCTCATTGAAAAAGTGAGGAAATGGGTGCTTTCTGAGTCCATTTCCGAGGAAAAACCTGTCGAATCCATACCTATGACTAATGGCAGTATTATCAACCAAGAGGTAATTGAACAATTGGCAAGGTATAGCGGTGTAGAGGTTATAGAGGATATTTTGCGCGAGTTTGAGGACGAGGCTCAGGAACAAATAATGAATTGTCATCAATCGTTAAAATCAAGCGACTACAAAAATATTTTAAGTAACTTGCACACATTAAAAGGAAATGCCGGGACATTGGGTATAGAAAAAGTTGCCAGCAATGCTCGAAGTATCGAAGCAAATCTGAAAGAAGCCAACTATGACAATATTGAAGAAGATTTGAGAAAATTAAATGAGGTATTCATTGAATTTCAAAACAACTATTCTAATATTTTAAAACTTAGAAAAGATGGCTAAAAAAGTATTAGTAGCAGAAGACAGTTCTGTTATCCAAAACCTGACTAAGAAGATTTTGGAGATGCAGAACTACGAGATTAGCTCGGTTAAAAATGGCAAAAAGGTATTGGAAATTCTGGACGACCAGGATTTTGACATAATTTTAATGGACATTAATATGCCAGTTATGGATGGGATGCAATGTGCCAAAAGCGTCAGAGCACTTACTGATGAGCATAAATCACAAATCCCTATTATCGCCATTACCGGTAATGCTCAAAATTATTCTATGGACGACTTTAAACAGGCTGGTATCAATGATTACCTTCCCAAACCTCTTAATTTTGACAACTTAGTAGAGTTGGTAAGAAAGTACACTGATTAAATTCATGGAAATAAGATACACCAAGCACTATCTAAACAAATTAGAAGATATTTTTTCAGAATCTGATTATCACTTACGCTACGAAAAAGGAAGTTTTCGTTCCGGATATTGCATACTGAAGGAATCGAAGATCGCAATGATCAATAAGTACTATACCACCGAGGGTAAGATCAATTGCCTGATTGAGATTTTAAAATCTGTTCAACTCGATCCCTCCACTTTAAGCGAAAAAAACCAAAAGATGTACCTTGAGTTGCTCCAAACGGAATTTCAACTTTGAGAATAACATTTTTAGGAACAGGTACCTCTCAAGGTGTTCCAGTTATTGCTTGTGACTGTGAAGTGTGTAACTCCCTTGACTATCGCGACAAGAGATTGCGCAGTTCCATTTTTGTAGAACACCACGACCTCAAGCTAGCAGTGGATTCAGGCCCTGATTTCCGGCAACAGATGCTACGTGAAAATATACATCAGCTCGATGCGCTATTAATCACCCATGAGCATAAGGACCATGTAGCCGGAATGGATGATATTAGGGCCTTTAATTTCATCCAGAAAAAAGAGCTTCCAGTATATGCCCGCAAGGTGGTGGTTGAGCGGTTAAAATTGGAGTTCCCATACGTTTTTGAAGAAGCAAAATATCCTGGCGTGCCCAGAGTCAAGATCCGAGAAATTGATCATCAAGATTTTCGCATTAAAGACCTTAGGATAACACCGATCGAAGTAATGCATTATAAAATGCCGGTGCTGGGATATAGGATGAGAGATTTCACCTATATTACTGATGCCAATTATATTTCCGAAACGGAAAAAGATAAGATAAAAGGCAGCCAAGTACTGGTATTAAATGCCCTCCAGCAAGCAACACATATTTCCCACTTCAATTTGCAAGAAGCTATAAGCCTCGTTGAGGAACTGAAGCCGTCACAGGCCTACTTGACTCATATTAGCCACCGATTAGGAAGCCACCGCGATGTATCTGTTACTTTGCCAGATAATATAGCTTTGGCCTATGATGGTTTGAAGGTAGAGGTTGAGTGATTGAATGAATGCATAACAGCTATTACTTATTAGAACCGTTGACAAGACAACTTCATTCTTTAATAGAGGGGATGGAGGTAGTCGAGGTCTATAGTCAGAACAAAGATGAGTTGATCATAGTATTTGGGAAAACTGGTTTCCAGTTTTATATTAAGGCGGTACTAACTCCGGAGTTAAGTATACTTACTTTTCCAAACGATGTTAAAAGGGCTAGGAAAAACAGTATCGATCTATTCCCAAGCATTGTCGGCAGATCGGTGAATGCTGTCATTTCTTTTGATCTCGAAAGATGTTTAGGGATAAGTTTAGAAAATGACCAGACCTTAGTATTTAAAATGTTTGGTCGGCAAGCCAATATCCTGCTGTACAAAAGTGGACATGTCACTGAGTTATTTAAAAACCAACTGACCAAAGATTGGGAATTGGCATTACAAAGTCTTGTCGGCATTGAAGTGCACAGCTTGGAAGCGTTTCAAAGTTTGGATTGCAATTATCTTAAAGCATTTCCAACATTTGGCACTCAGGTGCAACCCTACTTACAAGCTCGAAAGTATGATAAGGTTGACCCAGCTGCACAATGGGCTATTTTGCAAGAACTTAAAATGGCTTTGCAAAACCCTATTTATTCGCTGGTACAAACTGGAGCAGAGTACCGCCTGTTTTTATTGCCTACTGACAGCCCCATTGATCAATATCCTGATCCTATCGCGGCGCTCAACGGTTTTTACCTAAACTACATCAAACATTATCGCTTTACCAGGATGCAGAGGACCAACTTAAACTTGCTCACTAAAAAGAAAAAACAAGTCACATCTGCTATGGAGAAGGCGCGTAAAAGGTTATCCAAACTGCATCAAACCTCACTAAGAGATTTGGGTGACCTCCTCATGGCCAATATGCAGCAGATACCACCTAGAGCAACTGAGATTGAGCTAAGCCACTTCCACACGAATGAACTGGTGCGAATAAAACTTAAAGAGGATCTGACGCCCCAAGCGAACGCCGCTATCTATTACCGGAAGGCTAAGAACCAAAAAATTGAGCAACAACAACTACAAAAAACTGTAGCGCAAAAAGCCGGAGTATTGGAGCTACTGGAGCAACAGATAGAGATGATCAATCAGGCACAGGATATACAAGAGCTTAAAAAATATCTCAAAGCACAAAACCTTGGTCAAAAGGAAAAGCAATCAGTAAAAACAGTACCATTTAGAGCATTTGACCATATGGGATACACCATTTGGGTGGGAAAAAGTGCGGCAAATAATGATCTGCTAACTCAAAAATATGCCTCCAAGAATGACCTATGGCTTCATGCAAAAGATGTAAGTGGCTCCCATGTGGTGGTAAAACATCAGGGCAGCAACTTTCCTAAACTGGTAATCGAGAGGGCGGCTGGCCTTGCAGCCTATTATTCTAAAAGGAAGACTGACAGTTTATGTCCAGTGGCCTACACTCAAAAAAAGTATGTGCGCAAACCGAAAGGATCGCCACCAGGTCAAGTGGTTCTTCAGCAAGAAAACGTGATTTGGGTAAAGCCTGAATTATGAAATTTGCTACTCCACCACACTGGTCTTGAGCATGTTGGCCCGGTGCTTTGC
>JBPCUG010000753.1:0-2810 GCA_051011275.1 Cyclobacteriaceae bacterium
AGTGGTGGTGCCACTCAAAGCAGCCGGGAATGTGCGTCCTAATTGATAATCCATGGGCAGTATCAACACAATGGCGTACTTTAAATGCTTGGGCAATTCCGAAGGCCTGGTCTCGGCCGTCTTACGAGTGAAATGGTGGGAGTAAACCCACCGCTCATCAATTTCACAAATGCCGGCCATACCGGCTCCAAAAGTTTTAGCTGCCTTTTTCACTCGTCTTGTGGTTTCAGCCAAAGATGGCAACTCTGCTTTCTCCTTAGATGGAGGGGTTTGAATGCTATAGAAATCGGTAAAGCCCTCTACCCTTCCTTCCCTCTCAAACTTAATCTCGCCTACCACGTCGGTAAGATGCCAGCTGGCATTGCGCAAGGCATAGTCCCAGTGATCAAATCCTTTCGACTTTTTAGGTGCATAGTTGGCTATGTCATAGCTAACAAAAAAATCTTTAGCATCTACTCCTTCGTCCCAGATAGAGCGGTTAAAGATGTCATTTTTAGGATTGAAAGGTCTTATTGATGGTTGGATCTGGAATAGATCGGTGAGGTATTGCTTAGGAGATTTGCTGGTACTCACTGGTTTTTGAATTGAGGTCAGAAAAGTTAATCATTTATCGGACCAAATAAAATCGGGATGGTATGGTTTGAGAGCTTTACAGATGAATTCTTTATATTTATTCTATGAAAGCCTTACTAACAATGTTCTTAATAACAGCTTGCCTGTTTCCAAATCAAAAAACTCTAGCCCAATCGCTACCAGCGGAAGAGCCATCGGTAGTGGCACTTAACCATGTCGCATTATATGTGGTAGACCTTGAAGTGAGCACTACATTTTATCGGGATGTGTTGAAGCTTACCATGATCCCTGAGCCTTTTAAGGATGGTAAGCATACTTGGTTCAGTATGGGCGGCAATAGCGAACTGCATTTGATATCGGGTCTTGAGAAAGCAACCGAAAGGAACAAACACAATCATCTGTGTTTTAGCGTAAAGTCAATGGAGGATATGATCAAGATTATCAAGGAACGAAATATCCCATATTCCGATTGGCCAGGAAAAGCCAACACCATTACCATCAGGCCGGATGGGGTAAAGCAGCTCTATTTTCAAGATCCCGATGGCTATTGGATTGAAGTAAATGATGCATTCCCAGGTAGCTGACCAACTTTGGGTCAACTGGCGTTTGGGACAATCGGTTTGATATTGCCTGTATTTTCGTTTACTTTATTGTTAAGTTTAACCGCCTAACATTTAACATGGAAACCATAAAATATTCTAAAGGACAGCTTAATGTATTGGTAATCTTGCGCCTACTGATAGGCTGGCACTTTCTTTATGAAGGTTTGATTAAATTGTTTAATCCGGCCTGGACTGCCAAAGGATACCTCTCGGGATCAACCGGTCCATTTCAAGGTATTTTCCAAGCATTGGGGAGTGAATCTATGATCGGCATGATTGACATCGTCAATATAGCAGTGTTGATCATTGTCGGCATAGGGCTGATCCTTGGGTTTTGGACTAGGCTGGCAGCTATAGCGGGGATTGTCATGTTGGCCTTATACTATCTTTCCTATCCCCCATTTCCTTGGGTTGAGCAAACTGGTCCGGCCGAAGGTACTTATCTATTTATCAACAAAAACTTAATTGAGATGCTGGCCCTTTTCGTTTTGATCAAGTTTCCAACTTCACAGTACTTCGGGCTGGAATCTCTGTTAAGTAAAAAACTTAAAACTGCATAACCTGGTAAACGTAAGATCATGGAAAATCAAGAAAATCAACCTAATAAGACCGAAAGCCAGTGGAATAGAAGAAGTATCCTGAAAGGCTTGGCAGGAGTACCGGTACTTGGAGCGGCACTAGCTGGGGCAGCCAGCATTAGCGGGTCGGCCAAGAAGCAAAAGGAAGAAATACTAAGCACTTTGAACATAAAGGCCGCTGCACCTCCGCCGGTCGGTTCTATGGCCGGGGATCCGGTAAAACTGGGGATCATCGGTTTTGGTATTCGTGGTCCGCAGTTATGTAGAGCTTTAGGTTATGCCACTAAGAGCTGGTTGCAGAATGCGAAAGAAGCAAACCAGAAGAATCCAAAAAATACGCAGTTGGAATCATTCCTTAGCCAAGAAAACTTAAACGTGAAGATCACTGCAGTCTGCGACCTTTTTGATGTGAGAGCTCAGGATTGCATAGATTCATTTAGCGACGAAGAAACTACGGTCAAAAGATATAGAACCTATCAGGAGCTGTTGGAAAAAAGTGATGTGGATGCAGTTGTAATTGCCACTGCTGATCACTGGCACGCGCCAATCGCTATGGCAGCCATCCAAGCTGGTAAGCATGTGTATGTGGAGAAACCCATGACTCATAGCATAAACGAAACTTATGCACTGAGAGAAGCAGTAGAAAATTCAAATATTGTCTTTCAAGTTGGACATCAACATCGGCAGACACAAAGCTTCCTTACGGCACAAGACGTGATCGCAAAAAATGTATTGGGACACATTTCATTGATCCAGGCCAATACCAATCGTAATTCTGATAACGGCGCTTGGCAATATCACATCCACGAAGATGCCAATCCTCAAACGGTTGACTGGCAACAGTTCCTTGGTAACGCACCACAAATACCGTTTAATGCTGAGCATTTCTTCCGTTGGAGAAAATGGTGGGCTTACGGCTCCGGGCTATCCGGCGATTTGATGACCCATGATTACGATCGCATTAATTGTATCCTTAAAATGGGCATACCTAAATATGCCTCTGCGTCTGGTGGTATTTATACTCATAGAGATGGTCGCAATGTTCCTGACGTATACC
>JBPCUG010000754.1:0-10295 GCA_051011275.1 Cyclobacteriaceae bacterium
CAACAATTATCACACTTTTCAACCCTTACTATACCAAGTGGCTACCGCTGGCTTGGAGCCTGATTCCATTGCTCGCCCCCTTCGTCAATCATTCGCCGGATATGGGGATTTTTATTTTCGAATGGTAAAAGTGACTGGATTGGATTTAGAGAAGCAAGAGGTACAAACTCCAATAGGGAATCTATACTATAACTATTTAGTCCTTTCTTGTGGCTCGGTCACCAACTACTTTGGTCTCGACGCAGTGGAAAGTCATGCCTTCCCTTTGAAGAAAGTTGTGCATGCGCTGGACCTTCGCAGTCACATCTTGCAGAATTTTGAACAATCCGTTTTAACTGATGATCGCAAGCGCCACCACAGCCTGATCAATATTGCTATTGTTGGCGGGGGCCCAACCGGTGTCGAAGTTGCGGGGGCCCTGGCCGAGCTCAAAAAGCATGTACTGCCCAAGGACTTTCCCGATACAGATTTTAGCAGTATGCAAATCTACCTGGTTGAGGGAGCTTCCAGGCTGCTTACTAGTATGAGTCCAGCCTCCGGGGACAAGGCACTTCGCTACCTGAGGAAAATGGGTGTTACGGTTATTCTTGACAGCACAGTGAAACACTATGATGGCAAAATAGTATATATGGAAGAAAACCAGGAGTTGTCTTGTCAAACCTTAATCTGGGCCGCCGGTGTAAAAGGCAATCTGGTAGAAGGACTCCCGCCGGAAGCGATCTTGCGCCATCGTATTAAAGTGGACGACTACAACAGGGTCAAACCGTATCCGAATGTTTTCGCAATCGGCGATCTGGCTTTGATGGAAACAGAAGATTATCCAACTGGTCATCCTATGGTAGCACCAGTAGCAATCCAGCAAGGAAAACTACTAGCCAGAAACCTCACCAGGTTAAATCAGCAAATACCATTACGGCCATTTAAGTATATCGATAAAGGATCGATGGCAACCGTTGGCCGGAACAAAGCTGTAGTAGATATGCCCGGTGGCCTTCGTTTCGGAGGATGGTTTGCTTGGCTGGTTTGGATGTTTATCCATCTGATCTCCCTAATTGGCTTTAGAAACAAGATAGTAACGTTGGTCAACTGGATGTGGAGCTATCTGACTTACGATAAAGGCAGTAGGTTGATCATAAGGACCTTTAAAAAGAAAGCCAAGGACGTTAGAACATCGGTATAACATCCGTTAACCCCAATTTCCGCCCTTTTAAAAAAATACCATTGCGTTTGGCGACAAGGGCGATTATATTTATCGCAAGCATCCATAGTTACGAACTATGTCTAAAAACAAGATATACTGGATATGCCAAGTAGGGGGATGGCTTACCTATGCATTGCTTAATCTGTTTGTCTTTGCCTTGACAGAAGAGCCAGTTACGCTCAATCGCATCCTGGGGCATTTTTTACTCGCGGTAATATATATAATGATCACCCATGGCTACCGGTACTATATTATCCGCTGGGGTTGGCTTAAGATCATTAGCCTAAGATTGATCCCGAAGGTGCTTGGGACCATTGTGCTTCTTAGCATCATTACTTCTGTTGTCATTTTTCTTCAAACACAATTGCTTGAGCATGTATCACAAGATATAACTCAAGCTTTCCTAGTCGAGTTTTTTATCACCTTCATATTATACTTGCTTTGGTCTTTGATATATTTCATGTACCACTATTTTGAAAAGTACCGCTCTTCTTTGAAATATGAAGCCGCGATCAATGAGATACAACTTCAGCAACTTAAGTCACAACTCAATCCCCACTTCATTTTCAATGGCCTGAATAGTATTAGAGGTTTGATTGACGAAGACCCCAAGAAGGCCAAGCAAGCAATCAATCAGTTATCAAACCTTTTGCGTAACTCATTAGGTATGGACGAGAAACGACTGGTAGGTTTTCAGGAAGAGTTGAACACAGTACAAGACTATCTGGATCTTGAAAACGTGAGGTATGAGGAAAGGTTAAAGACAAATATTCAAGTACATCCCGACTCAAATAAATTTGAAGTGCCACCACTGATGATCCAAACCTTAATTGAGAATGGCATTAAACATGGTATTGCTACTTTAAAGGAAGGAGGGACCTTGGAACTAACTACGGATGTGACAAAATCCCACATGACCATTCGCATAAGAAATAGCGGTCAATATCAAAACGGGAAAACAATGAATGTGGGTGGATACGGCTTGGCCAATACCAAGAAACGCCTTAAACTGCTATATGGGGATAAGGCCTCACTCAAGATATTTAATGAGAGCGATCAATTTGTAATGACCGAGGTAAGGATACCACATTACTATTAGAAAGACATTAAGACAATTTTAATAATGAAAGCATTAATAATTGATGATGAACGCCTTGCCAGGAAGGAGGTGATCTCGCTATTGTCAGATCACAAAGAAATTGAGGTTATTGGTGAAGCAGTTAATGCAGATGATGCTTATGAAAAGATAAACCAGCTCAAACCAGATTTGCTATTTTTGGATATACAAATGCCAGGTAAATCGGGTTTCGAACTATTAGAAATGCTGGATGCAGTGCCGGAAGTAATTTTTGTAACCGCCTACGACCAGTACGCCATTAAGGCTTTTGAGGTGAACGCATTGGACTACCTGCTAAAGCCAGTTGAACCTGAACGATTACGAGAAAGCTTGGATAAGCTAAATCATAAAAATAAAATAGTTGATAATGACCCGAAAGAAGCAGCTAGTAAGAAACTTACTATCCACGATCAGGTTTTTGTAAAAGATGGAGACAGGTGTTGGTTTGTTAAATTAGAAAAAGTACGGTTGTTTGAATCGGAAGGGAATTATATCAAGGTTTACTTTGACACGGTAAAACCCATGATTCACAAATCTCTTAATGCATTGGATGAAAAACTGGACGATCGAACATTTTTTAGAGCGAGCCGCAAACACATTATCAATTTGAGCTGGATCGAAAATATCGAACCGTGGTTTAATGGTGGCCTTATGGTAAAATTGAAGGGGGGCGAAAGTGTGGAAGTAAGCCGAAGACAAGCGGCCAGGTTTAAAGATATGATGAGCCTTTAGGAATCAACTGCGCACCATCGAGATCAACTCTGACTCAATACCCCAGTCCTTCGCCAGCTTTAGCATAGCAGTGGCTTCCATTTCTGTAATGTAGCCTTTGCGATAATTGGCTTTCCAAACCATATCTAAGTAGGACAACCTCTTTTTCTTGTCCATTTTCCCGAAAGTCTTATTGAGATATTTTCTTGACCGGTCAAACGCGGTTACGTAGTCTTCGGCAATAAATTCATTGGCCCATTTGAGTTCGTCTATCGCGTCCAATTCCTTAGCGGTTTTATCAAGGATCTTTTGCTCATCGGCATCTAACCCATGATAGTGGAATATCATAGACTTAAGGAGTAGAAATGCTTTTTTCTCTTCGCTAGACATAAATCATCTGACTACACAAATATAAAAGAAATAAAACTATTTTGATATTATTTGTGAAAATTTGGGTGACCGGTAATTCCTTCCCTTTAACTTGAGACTAAGTTACAAACAGATCAGTACTAATTTGATCAGCGAGCAGCTTGCCTCGATCCGTCAGCTTCAGCTGGTGTGGATCCACCTCGATCAATCCCTGTTTGCTTAGCACTGCAAGAGTTTTGTTTTGTTTGTGCCAAAGATCGTAATTGTGTAATGCCTTGAGCTGATCAAGATTGCAACCCCAAACTGTGCGGAGACGAGTTAAAATATATTCATTGATTTGGTCCACTTGAGAAAGTACTTCCTTTTCAGCTGGGATCTCTTCTGCTGTAATGCTTTCTACATACTTTTGGTTGTGAGGTAAATTGAATTGTCTGCTGGCTCCATCGAAAGAGTGAGCTCCTGGCCCGATACCAAGATAGGGCTCTTGCTTCCAATAATTACCATTGTGCCTGGATTCTTTTCCTGGGAGGCAAAAGTTCGAGATCTCATATTGAATATATCCAGCTGGTTTAAGAGTAGCCACCATTAGTTCGTACTGCTCGGCAGCAAAGTCGTCATTCATTACTCTGATTTTACCCTGCTTTTGCCATGTTCCAAAAGCGGTTTTATCCTCAATGGTTAGGCAATACGATGAAATGTGGTCCGGACATAAGCTGATAGCCTTTTGCAGGTCTTTCTTCCAAATCAAATGATCGTCTGAGGGTAAGGCATATATAAGGTCAATGCTAATGTTGTCGAATCCCGCTCTTCTGGCTAAGGGGATGCAGTACTCAGCAAGCTTTGCATTGTGAGCCCGGTTCATGTAAGTAAGATGTGGATCATGAAAAGATTGGACCCCAATACTCAAACGGTTAACCCCAACCTCCTTTAAGTCTCTAAGTTGATATTCGTTCAAATCATCCGGGTTTGCTTCCAAAGTAACTTCGGACTCAAAAGCTATATCAAAATTTTGATGCACGCTATTCAATACAGCTAGTAGTTCATCTTGGGTAAGCAAACTTGGTGTTCCTCCTCCAAGGTAGATAGTATTTACTTTTTCCCGATGGAGGTATTTCTTCTGCATCTCTAGTTCTTTACTAATGGCATGGACCATTTCCGATCGACGACCCAGATTGGTGCTAAAATGAAAGTCACAATAGTGGCAGGCCTGCTTGCAGAAAGGAATATGGATATAGATACCAGCCAAGGTTTACACGGGTTTAACGTAAAGTTAAAAATATTAACCGCTTGGCAAGTGCAAGTGGCCACTCTGGATAGGTTTGGCAAAATATTTTATGCAGACCTTATCAAAATAGGATCTTTCTTGTAGTAGTAGCTTGTGAAACTTGACTAAATGCAATACCTTCGAAAACGAATATTCATTGGATACAAATTTATGTGGAACATTGTCCTTTCCTTTCTTTGGGCATTTTTGATTGCACTTTTTGCAGTTCCTTCGGTTATCCAGGTTGCCCATAATAAGAAGCTTCTTGATAAGCCAAATCACAGGACCATTCACAACTCCTTGACTCCCAGGTTAGGTGGTTTAGCGATCTTTGCCGGCTTCACCTCTGCGCTCATGATCTTCGGCGATGTCTCTGGCGGCATTCAGCAGTTGCTCGCCGGGGCATTGATACTGTTTTTTGTTGGAGTGAAGGATGATATCGTATCGGTTTCCGCTTTTAAGAAATTCTTCATCCAGGTATTGGCAACCGGAATTGTCATGTTTATTGCTGGGATCCGCATCACCAACTTCCAAGGGTTTCTAGGAATCCACGAGTTGAGCGATAATTTCAGTTATGTATTTACTTTTTTAGTAATAGTGGGGATGACTAATGCCATTAATCTTATTGATGGTATGGATGGATTGGCCGGGAGCGTGGTTTTGCTGATCTCTCTTATCTTCGGTTGCTACTTTTTTTACTTTGATTCACCTTATGTTTATGTAGCCTTTGCCTTAGCCGGGGGTGTAATGGGATTCTTACGATACAATATTTACAGAGCCAAGGTATTTATGGGAGATACCGGTTCTTTGGTATGTGGTTTTATCCTAGCTGTAATGGCCATCCAATTTATGGAGATGAATCGTATAAACTCAGCTCCCGCTATTGTGGTGAGTATATTGATCATTCCTATTCTTGATACCCTGCGGGTTTTTGCACTGCGTATCTTTAATGGGAAATCGCCGTTCTATCCCGATCGCAACCATCTGCACCATCAATTGCTTACTTTGGGACTCTCACAGCGTGCCATACTGGTTACACTGATTATATTTAACGTGTTGGTATTCGGGTTCAATTCCTTTTATGCTTATTTGGGTAACAATTTTTTAATTGGCATTACTGTACTATTAGGTATTGGCTCAGCGGTTGCCATCGATCTTATGGTAAAAGGTAGGAGAGTGAATGTATAAGATACTTGTACTGTTTATCTCCTTACTCATGCTCTCTGGGGTCAACGTCAGAGCTCAAGAGAGTCAAATCAAGCAGATTGAGGATTTAAAAAAGAACTGGCTCACCTATGATGGTAGGACCAGAAGTTACGTCCCGTTTATTGAAGGCTCCAAGCTAGACCGTCCATATATAGGTTTTTATCTGGATCTTAAAGCCTATCCTAGGATGCTTTTGCAGTGTTGTGTACCCAGCGGATCAGGCTTATACATAGAAAACAGCCTTGTGGACTACGCTTCCAAAAGTGATTGTTTTCTCCTTAATGTTGATAGCCTTAAAAACGCATACCCGCAAAACCAGATCTTTATTAGCTTGTACCGTCGCAATTTCGACAGCAAGCAGTTCGTCACAAGCATTGTAGTGCCTTACCAAGAGAAAGTTGAAACAACAGGAAGTGAATCGGAAATGATCTTGCATTCTAGAGAACAGCCCTATTTTACCAACTTCTTTATCGTTGCATTGCTAATCTTGCTGGCTTACTATGCTGCTTTATTGAATCTATATCCCAAAGTCTTCTGGGAGTTCTTTAACGTAAATAAGGCCTTTGCCTTAAAGCTTAAAGAAGAAAAAGTTTTGACTCCCAGCGTCTTTAGTCGGACAAATCTTCTGTTCTTTTTGGGTTATGGAATGGTAATTTCATTTGTTGGGATCGTTTTTTGGTTTGTTTTAAAGGAAATACCAATTCTCTTTTCATTTGTTCGTTTGGAGTCGTTCATCGAAGTATTCACTAGTTGGGTGAAATTAAGTGTACTGGTCCTGATCATTTTGTGCCTTAAATATTTTTTAATGGTGATCATAGGTACGCTTTTTAACCATCGTTTGATCGTACCTCGCCATTTTTACGATTTCAATCGGTTGTCACATATCTTCTTGATTATTATATTCTCTTTGGCTATTGTAGCCTACATGGTTCTTCAGAACCCACCGGAAATCCTTTACAGAACCTTGTTTTACGCCTTGGCATTTTTGCTGTCATTAAGAGTGTTGATTCTGTTTTTCAAATTATTAGACTCAGCTTCATTTAGAAATTTTCATTTATTTTCCTACCTTTGCACCACTGAAATTTTACCCCTGGTTATAGGGATCAAAATATTCCTATAAGCTAAACTAGCTAAGCTATTTCAATTACATTAAAAGACCGAGAAGAAGAGATGACAAAAAAGCTTGTAAAAGTTAATAGTATACTTGTATCTCAACCTAAACCGGCCGGTAATAAGTCGCCTTATTTTGATTTGGCCAAAAAATACGATTTAAAAATTGATTTTAGGCCATTTATTCAGGTAGAGCCGGTTCCTTTAAAGGAGTTTAGGCAGCAAAAAATAAGTATTTTGGACCATACGGCGGTGATATTTACCAGCCGTAATGCTGTTGACCACTTCTTTAGTATTTGCAAGCAAAGCAAAATAGAGGTTCCCGCGGACATGAAGTATTTCTGTATTTCTGAGCAGACGGCTAATTATCTGCAGAAATACATCATAATTCGCAAAAGGAAGATCTTTACTGGCTCCAGAACCGCAATGGATTTGCTCGAGATCATCAAGAAGCACAAAAATGAGAAATATATTTTCCCTTGTTCTAATATAAGGAAGAATGATATCCCTAACTTCTTGAAAGAAAA
The DNA here is from genome assembly GCA_051011275.1 of Cyclobacteriaceae bacterium. Classification (GTDB taxonomy): domain Bacteria; phylum Bacteroidota; class Bacteroidia; order Cytophagales; family Cyclobacteriaceae; genus JBPCUG01. Next base: position 7,506 of record JBPCUG010000754.1, read on the forward strand.
CGGTTATCAATACAGTGAGGCGGTAATTTATCGAACTGTTGCCAGCGATCTGTCAGATCTGGCCAATGTGAACTATGATATTATTGCCTTCTATAGCCCATCAGGGATTAATTCACTATTTGTGAACTTTCCTGAATTCAAACAGAATAAGACTAGAATTGCTGCTTTTGGCCCAACTACAGCCAAAGCAGTTAAAGACGCCAAACTGAAACTAAATATTGAAGCACCCTTGCCCAATGCTCCGTCTATGACAGGAGCGCTGGAACTCTACATCAAAAAAGCGAACAAAATAAGCAATTAAAAGCCTAAAATACAGTTAGATCTTGGGAACTACTATTGCATAGATTTAATTATATATTTTAGTGCACATTTTAAATAATTGCTATCTTTAGATTTTGACAATGTAGCAGCATGGCTTACTCTCGATATTTACTGCTTATCACGGCATTTCTGGGTAGTTTCCAGCTTTTTGGCCAACAAGATCCGCAGTTTAGTCAATACATGTTCACCCCGCTATATTACAATCCCGCTACTGCGGGAGTGCATGGGGTAACTACGCTCACCGCTATCCACAGGAATCAGTGGGCCGGCTACTCGGCTACAATTGATGATGGGGGCGCTCCAACAACACAGATTATCAGCTTAAATACTGCAATTCTGAAAGCCAGAAGCGGCTTTGGCGTGCATATCGTAAACGATCGATTGGGTGCCCAAGAAAACCTGGAGGCACAAGTATCCTATGCCTACCATATGGAACTGAGCGATGCTAAGTTGAGCTTTGGGGTTAGAGCAGGGATTTTTTCACAGTCGATCGGTGATGATAAGTATCGATGGGTTGATCCCGGAGATCCGCTCAACGTATTTGGCGGAGATGCCCAGATCAGGCCAGACCTTGCCTTCGGTGTACACTATCAGGCAAGGGATTTTTATGCCGGCATTGGTATTGATCATTTGTTGAAATCTGAGTTTGATTTTGGCAATGATCCCACTCGAAATCCATTGGTCCAGCATTTGTATGTTACCGGCGGCTACGATGTTGAAATAAATTATAATTTTAAACTCACTCCTTCGTTGATAGTAAAAGTTTCTGATTTCAATAATCTATCCGTTGATTTGAGTGTTTTAGGTACTTATAATGAGAAATTGTGGGGTGGTGTATCATTCCGTCAGGCAGATGCCGCTATTGCTATGATTGGTATGGCTTTAGCTAAGGACAACGCCTTGAAAGTGGGTTATGCATTTGATTACACCATCAAGGCTCGCGATGCGAAAGAGCCTACCTCGCATGAGATCATGTTAAGTTACACGCTGCCCGTTCCAGTGCAAGGAGGCAGAAAAATTATTCGTACACCGCGCTTTAGATACTAAGGAATAGGACTATTCCTGTTTGCTTTATTTGATTCCGGTGTTTTTTTAGGTAAAAGTGCTATAAAACGTATTTTCGTTTATTTTTTTCTAAAATCTTACAAGTCACAGGTTTTAAGGGGTATTCCTTATGAAGAGGGTAACATAACCCCTAATTTTGAAACTCTTAAATATAGGATAAAACAGAAAAGAATATCTAGTTAAGATTCATACTAATAAAATTGAAAGGTGTTATGAAAATTGTGTTTAGTTTAAGAACGGTTGCGTTGCTAATCTTAGTGACCTTCTTTATGCAGGGTTGCGGTCTTTTCTTTAAAGGAAGCAAGGACGATCGAGGAGAGCTGGTCGGTGTACAGGGCCGTGAAGGTTTTGTTATGACTATTCCCTATGGTATGGTGCCCATACCAGCGGGTACTTTCCACATGGGACAAGCGGATCAAGATGTAGCAGCCACCCAGATCAACTATAACAAGCAAATTACCATCGGGCCATTCTATATGGACGAGACTGAGATCACAAACAATGAGTACCGACAATTTGTCGAGGCTATGTTTGAGGATTCAGCTTCGGTGCTTGGCGAAGAATATATCATGGAGGATCTGTATCCCGATACTACAGTATGGGTTAGAGACTTTGCCCATCACATGGGTGATCCTTTAATGATCTATTACTATGCCCATCCCGCGTTTGACGACTATCCTGTGGTAGGTGTCGATTGGGAAGCAGCAAAGTATTTCAGCCAATGGCGTACTGATTATCTAAACGACTATCGAGTAGGCTTGGGTGATTTCATTATGCCCAACTTCAGACTTCCTTCAGAAGCTGAGTGGGAATATGCAGCTCGCGGTGGACGTGATATGGCTAAGTACCCTTGGGGTAATCCTTATATCAGGAACTCTAAGGGTTGTATGTTAGCCAACTTTAAAACCGGTCGAGGAAACTACTATGATGATGGCTTCTCTTATACTGCACCGGTATCCTCCTACTTTGCCAATGACTATGGATTATATGACATGTCAGGTAACGTATCAGAATGGTGTGAGGATGCTTTTAATCCTGCAGCAGTGCCGGTGGTTTGGGATCTTAACCCAACCTACTTTGATGAAAGCGAACCTCGTAAAGTGATTCGTGGAGGCTCTTGGAAAGATGTAGCCTACTACCTCGAAACTGGTACCCGTTCGTACGAATTCAAAGATTCAGCAACTGCCTTTATAGGATTCCGTTGTGCCATGACCAACTTGGGACGTTCGTCAGGAGAGGAATTTAACTAGGACAGCTGATAACACTTTTCATACAAGATATCATTCGACGATAATAATAAATTTCAAACTTTAAATTTTAGTAAAAATGAGCAAGAAAAAAGGTGGATTTATGGCGCTGTTTTACAGTTCCATAATGCCAAAAATTTACGGAATCGGCGCTGCC
>JBPCUG010000755.1:0-2691 GCA_051011275.1 Cyclobacteriaceae bacterium
ACCGAGAACAATAGCAATTTGCGCAATCAATTTATCAACCAAGAGTTGTTAAGAAATACTTACCGACAAAGCAAAGCAGCCAGAAGCCCTTCAGTGAACTTCAATTTCGGCTACTCATATAACAAAAATTGGCAGGATCTAAGCAAAGCCAATTTTGGTTCGGAAAGTGGTCCGGAAGAAATTATTAAAGCCAAAACCACTAACTATTTCGCGAATTTTACTTTAGCCTTCACCCTCTTTAACGGGGGCAGGATCAGTCGTCAAATCAAAAATGCTCGAATTCAAGAAACATTGGGAAATCTGCAAACCGAGGACTTGAAACTATCGCTCCACAATGATCTTCTCAGCGCCTACGACCGCTTTAATGTCCGTCAGAAATTAGTCGATATTTCTGTAGAGAATATTGAAACCGCTTCCTTGAACTTACAGCTGGCCGAAGAGAGATATAAGAGCGGGACTTTCAACTCCTTCGACTATAGGGACATTCAGGTGAGTTATCTCCTCACTGCCTTGAATCATCTACAATCAAAATTTGACCTTATACAAACCGATACGGAATTATTGAGGCTTACGGGGGGTATTCTTGAGGAATATCGTTAGGGTAAAATGATTTCCGGATCTTTGTTGCCTTCAAAAAGGTACCAATCAAGTCTTTCAAGTATTTAATCTAGCAGACTTTTTAGTATATTAACGGTACCAGTTAGATTTTGCAAGTGATGATTTACTCTAGACGAAAAGCCATAAAAACCCTTAGTTTGGGAAGCGCTGGATTGGCCTTACCAGGCTTGGTTAGTTTCAATGAGCCTACTATTACACATATTTTAAGTCTCAGTTTCGACGACGGCTTTAAGAAGTCCTTTCGACGCACCGCTGAAATCTACGAAAAACATGACTTTAAAGCTTGTTTTAACGTTTTGGCAACCGGCCACTTGCCTTCTTTTGAGGAGCCGGATGAGTATATGCTCAAACCACTATTAGGTGATTTCGAACTGTGGAATGAATTAAAACAGAGGGGGCACGAGGTCATGCCTCATGGGTACAAGCATGCAAACTTGTCAAAAATCTCATTTAAAAAGGCTCAAAGCTTAATACAGAAGTGTTTAGAATATTTCACCGACCATTTGGATGGATTTGAGGCCAAAGAAGCAATCTTCAACTTTCCGTTTCTTGCTTCCACCCCTGAACTGGAAACCTGGCTTCCTACTCAGGTAAAAGCCTTCAGAACCTACGGTCCAACTATAAATCCATTCCCTAAGAAGGGACAAGCACGGCTTACTTGCGGCGCAGCAGGACCCGATAATATTGACCAGCAATTACAAAAGCAAATTGAAGACTTTTTGGCAGGCGATGGTGGATGGTTTATTTTCAATACCCATGGTCTTGAAGAAGAAGGTTGGGGGCCAATAAGCGCGCAGTTTTTGGACAACCTTTTGACCAATCTAAAAGGAATCCAGAGCTTGGCAGTGTTGCCAGTGGGTGAAGCTTTGAAGCTCGCCGAAGTTTAATGCGCATAACAAAAAGTTAAATGGACAGCCGGAAGGCCAGATAAAAAACAACAACCAATGAAAAAGAACAAACTAAAATCTGATCGTCGCACTTTTATAAAATCCAGTGCCATAATCGGAAGTTCGGTAGCTTTAAATTTGGGCTTCACCCCATCAACCAAGAAAAATCCGACTTTAAAAGTTGGGCTGATCGGTTGCGGAGGCCGAGGCACCGGTGCAGCTGCGCAAGCCTTAAAAGCCGACCCTGATGTCGTACTCACTGCTATGGCAGACGTTTTTCCTGACCGATTGGAGGAAGCATATAGTGCCATCTTAGAGGCAGCGCCTGAAAAGGTCAAAGTAAAGAAAGATCAAAAATTCATTGGCTTTGAAGCTTATAAGCAAGTCATGGAGACCGATGTAGATGTAGTATTACTTACTACTCCTCCGTCCTTTCGTCCCTATCATTTAATGGCTGCTGTGGAAGCCGGCAAACATGTTTTCTGTGAAAAACCAGTAGCTATAGATGCAAATGGAGTGAGAAAAGTATTGGAGGCAGCAAAAAAGGCGAAAGAAAGGAAGCTCTCGATGGTATCCGGCTTTTGTTTTCGTTACAGCGACCCCAATCGAGCCTTTGTCGAAAAAGTGCACAATAATTCAGTAGGTGAGATCATGACCATTTCCTCTACTCGCAATGGTGGAGAGCTTTGGTCTAAGCCCCGTCAGTCGGAGTGGACTGACATGGAATACCAAATGCGTAACTGGTATTACTACCATTGGCTTTCCGGCGATCATATTGTAGAGCAAGCCGTACATAGTATCGACCTGATGGCTTGGGCCATGGGAGATCAAATGCCGGTAAAGGCAACCGGTACCGGTGGAAGGCAAGTAAGAGTAGATCCAATATTTGGAAATATCTACGACCATTTTGCTATCGAATATGAGTACGCAAATGGAGCTAAAGGATATCACTTTTGTAGGCAGCAAAACGGATGTGCTCCAGGCAACACACTTGATATTGCTGGCACAAATGGCCGCGCCACACTTAACCTCTGGCAGGGACTTAATCAAATAACCGGTGCAAATCCATGGAAGTACGAGGGAGAGAAAAACGATATGTACCAAACTGAACACGATGAATTATTTGCCTCTATAAGGGCAAACAAACCCATGAACGATGGTACTTGGATGGCCAGCAGTACCATGA
>JBPCUG010000756.1:0-4837 GCA_051011275.1 Cyclobacteriaceae bacterium
GGCACATTGCCTATAGCATGGGCCAAATCAAATCCCACCTGGGCACCAGCCTCTCGAGCCGCCTTAGTAATAGTCCCTAGATCGAAAAACTGACCTGTATAATACTGGACTCCAGCGAGCAGAACCAAAGCTAGCTCATCCGCATGTTGAGCGATAGATTTTAGAATGTCATCGGTGTGAAGAAGGTACTCACCATCTCGTGGTTGCAATTCAATCAAGCATTGATCAGGATCCAAACTGTGAAACTTAATCTGGGACTCGAAGGCGTATTGGTCTGAGGGAAAAGCTCCAGCTTCGACAATGATCTTGTTCCTTTTGCCCTGAGGTCGGTAGAAGCTGAGCATCATCAAATGGAGATTGGTGGTAAGGCCATTCATAGACACCACTTCTTGAGGTAGTGACCCAACGAGTTTGGCAAGGGCTTCTTTGCTAAATTTGTGATAATAAAACCAAGGCCTTTTGTTTGAATGAAAATGGCCCTCCACCCCCAAAGTAGCCCACCCTTTAAGCTCTTCTTCCAGATAGTTCTTTGCTGATTTAGGTTGCAAACCCAAAGAGTGTCCGCAAAAGTAAATGGTTTCAGACCCATGGATTTGAGGAATATGAAACTCTTTGCGATAGGACCTTAAAGGATCCTTTTCGTCTTGAGCCTGGGCAAAAGCAAGCGTATTTTCAAATTCCATGATCGGCGTAAAGATAACAAATCAAACCACTAGATTAAAAGTGAGAGAGTTGACACCCGCTGGAGAAGGGACTTTAAAATAGGGGCAACTGTGCACTTACTGCCTCATGATCAAGCAGCCAGCGTTTGCGGGGTAATCCACCGGCATAGCCTGTGAGCTGGCCGTTGCTGCCTATAACTCGGTGACAAGGTATAATAATTGGTATAGGATTCTTCCCATTTGCGCCCCCAACTGCTCTTATCGCTTTTACATCTCCCAATTGTACTGCCACCTTAATGTAGGAAGTGGTTCGACCAAAAGGGATCTTCATCAGTTCCTTCCACACACTAAGCTGAAATGGTGTGCCATCAGGATCAAGGTGGACCGAAAATTCCTTTCTTCGGCCAGCAAAGTACTCTTCCAACTCCGAAACGGTTTGGGTTAAGATCTCAGGAGCGTTCCCATTGATAGGCCTCATTTGCTCAACAAAGTGGATACTTTTCAATCCGGTCAAGCTGGATTCAATCTTCAAGGGTCCAACGGGACTGTCTATATAAGCTTGGAATAAACTCATTTGGCTAGAGCGTTGATTTCCAGCCCTAGCCAATCGAGAGCGGTATGTCCTAAAAGTTGCCGTTTGGTAGCTTCATCGTAGGGCATCGATTCGATCAAGCTGCCTGGTGCCAACTCACCTAAAGGAAAAGGGTAGTCCGTGCCAAGAGCGATTCGGTCTGCGCCAAAAAGATCGACTAAATATTGCAGCGCAGCAGGGTCGTGCACCAGAGAGTCGAGGTAAAAATTCCCGATATAACTTTTTGGATTAACCGGATTGTCAACCGCACATAGGTCTGGACGTACATTGAAGCCATGCTCTACACGGCCTATGGTTGATGGGAAGGAACCACCGCCATGAGCAAAGGCTACCTTTAGTTTTGGTAACCTTTCAAAAATGCCACCAAAGATCATCGAGCAGATGGCTCTGGAAGTTTCAGCCGGCATGCCGACTAACCAAGGTAACCAATATTTTGACATTTCATCTTTTCCCATCATATCCCAAGGATGTACAAATATAGCAGCCCCCAGTTCTTCAGCTGCCTGGAATATAGGAAACAACTGCGGCTCATTCAGATTCCATTGATTGATGTGAGTACCTATCTGTACTCCAGCCATGCCCAGTTCCTTGACACAGCGCTCCAGTTCTTTGATTGCCAGCTTAGGGGCCTGCATAGGCAGTGTACCCAATCCTATAAATCGATCCGGGTAGTCGGCTACCACACCGGCAATATGGTCATTAAGCAAGCGGGAAAGATCGTGGGTATGTTCAGGCTTAGCCCAATAGCTAAACATTACGGGCACCGTTGATAGCACCTGCACATCTACATTATGATGGTTGCATTCCCTCATCCTTGTTCTTGGGTCCCAGCAGTTATCTTCAATTTCTCGAAAAAACTTGTCGTCAAGCATCATACGGGCACAACAAGGCTTGTGATGTTCCAGCCGAATAAAGCCGCCATAGCCGTATTTCTTGCGTAAGTCCGGCCAGGTTTTAGGCAGGATGTGTGTGTGAATATCTACTTTAAAAAGCTTCAAAGGTTATTCGTTTTCTACAAACCTCTTATCGACAGCCATTACCTCTCCGGTCACCGGGCAGGTGCGCAGTTTTTCGTCACTATAGAATTTCTTAAACACCGGAAGGAAATCCTTTTCAATATTGGTAAGATGAAAGTACTCTTCGTATAGCTTGGCATTAGCATTATCAGAATACCAGATGAGACCGTCTTTGTGATCTGGTTCCCTTTTTCTTTCTATCACCAGGCCAATGGTACCTTCCGGTCGAACCGGTGAGTGAGGTACTTTTCCAGGCAGGAGAAACATTTCACCCTGTTTTATCGGAATGGCCACTTTCCTGCCATCTTCTTGAATGTAGACAGTGATATCGCCCTCAAGTTGGTAATAGAGTTCTTCAGTTTCGTTGTAATGGTAATCCTTGCGGGCATTAGGCCCTGCTACGATCATCACTATATAGTCACCAGCATCCTTATATAAGTTTTTATTGCCTACAGGTGGCTTCAGCGTATGCCGGTTTTCATCAATCCATTTTTGCAAATTAAAGGGACTCTTAATGGCCATGATCTTGACTTTTGTGGTTGGTGCTGTAGCTTAAATTTAACAAAAATGCCTTAATTATTGTAGAGGGGAAACCGCTTAGTTAGATTAGGGTGTTTAACACATACGGATCATTACCTTGACAACCCACTTTCCTCCCATCTTTGACCTTCACTGTGACCTGCTCTACTATCTCACTACTGTACCTGGAGCAGACTCAAGCAATACTGAAGAAATAGGATGTGCCTGGCCACATATGTTGGCTGGCAATGTGCGATGGCAGACTATGGCCATTTACACTCCGATTGGGGAGGAAAGTGTGAAGCAGGCTTTTGATCAAGCAAGGGCTTTTGAGCAACTTACCAATCAAGATCCTTGGATGAAGCTCGATGAAAAAAGCCCTAAAGGACAAGAAGTTAAAGTAGCAATGATCGCTGCAATTGAAAATGCCTCTGGTATCTGTATCGAAGATGAACCATTGGATAACTGTTGGTCAAATCTAGAGGAATTACAAAAGCATACCGGCTCTTTGTTTTATATCAGCTTGACCCACCACTATGAGAATCGGTTTGGTGGCGGCAACTATGCCGATGCAGGATTGAAGGAGGATGGTAAGGTGCTATTGGACTTTTTGGATCAAAAGAGAATAGCCATCGATCTGGCCCACAGCAGTGACGCTTTAGCTTATGGTATCATCGACCATATTGATAAACTCAGTTTGGATATCCCTATTATCGCTAGTCATTCTAATTTTCGATCGGTATGTGACCATGCTAGAAATTTACCCGATGAGTTGGCCAAGGAAATCATAAACCGTCAGGGTTTGATTGGCATGAACTTCCTTCGTGCTTATGTACATGACCAGAAACCCGAAATGCTACTGGATCACATAAACTATGGTTGGGAATTGGGAGCTCTGGATCAGCTTGGTTTTGGTGCGGACTTCTTTTGTGTAAAGAATTTTCCAGACGTAAGCCGGTTTCCTTTGTTTTTTCCGGAGTTGGACAATGCAACTCATTATCACAGCATTTTGGAAGGGTTGGTGAAATCAGGTGCAGAGAACCAACAAGTGGCTAAATTATGCAGCCAGAACGTATTAAATTTTTTGGAGCGGATGTGGAGATAAGACTATGAGTGTAATTTTCGGCATTGTTGTTATTTTAATTTTGCTCATTATTGGCGTTATTCATTTCTACTGGTCTTTCGGCGGGAAATGGGGATTTGATCAAGCCCTACCTAAAGCTGAAGGCGGTCAAAGATTGTTCACTCCGAAAAAAACGCACAGCGCGATTGTGGCCATGGGTATGTTGACCGTGGTGATACTCATTCTTACTAAAATAGAAATGATTTCAATAACCCTGCCGGACTTGATGGTGAATTATGGCCTTTGGTTTTTTGCTGCAGTTTTCATGCTTAGAGCTATTGGAGACTTTAAGTTTGTGGGACTCTTTAAAAGAGTTAGACAAACAAATTTCGGAAAACTTGATTCCAGGTACTATTCACCACTTTGTCTTTTGCTGGGTATCCTGATGATCCTGATTGAAACCACGACTTAAAATGGAAAAGATCCAAAACTATATCAACGGAGAATTAGTATCCCCACGGTCTGGTAATTACCTTGATAATTACAATCCGGCAGAAGGTAAAGTGTATGCTTTAATACCAGACTCTGATGAGGAAGATGTGGCAGCTGCAGTACAAAGTGCTCAATATGCATTTCCTAGCTGGTCGAAAATGCCGGTGGCAGAGCGCTCTAACTACATGCTTAAAATTGCAGATCTTATTGCCCGAGATAAGGAACTACTGGCACAAGCTGAATCGCTGGACAATGGCAAACCAATTTCCTTAGCTCGCCTGGTAGACATTCCGCGTGCCGAAGCCAATTTCCGTTTCTTCGCTACAGCTATTTTACATTTTGCCTCAGAGGCCCACCTTACCGATAATGTTGCAGTCAACTATACCCGGCGCAGCCCGATTGGAGTAGCGGGATGTATCTCTCCCTGGAACCTGCCCTTGTATTTGTTTACCTGGAAGATAGCGCCGGCCATGGCCGCCGGGAATTGTGTGGT
>JBPCUG010000757.1:0-3756 GCA_051011275.1 Cyclobacteriaceae bacterium
GCCTTATTCTACTATCAGCAGCGTTGCGGAATCGCCATTGAAATTTGGATTGATCTATGTAGGCACGGATGACGGTCATGTACAGGTCTTTCGGCAACATGGCTGGAGAAATATCACCGCCGGTCTACCAAGAAAATGGGTAAGCAATATTTCTCCTTCTATTCACAAAGAGGGTGAGGTTTTAGTGACTCTTAATGGCTATCGAGAGGATGATTTTCAGACTTATATTTACCGTAGCGAGGATTATGGAGACAATTGGCCGTCATTGAAAGGAAATTTACCTGATGCAGTAGCTAATGTATCGATCGAAGATCCAGTGAATCCGAAACTTCTATATTTGGGCACTGACAATGGGGCCTATATCAGTTTCGATAGAGGCCTAAACTGGCAACTTATTTCTGGCATTCCCAATGTAGCTTGTTATGATATGATCGTGCATCCCAGAGACAACGAGCTGGTGGTAGCGACTCACGGTCGAGGCATTTATATAATTGATGTGAAGCCAGTACAAAATTTAAAAAATCCGGAAGCGGTATTACATACATACAAACTAGGTAGCATTAAGTACAATGAAAAATGGGGTGAAGCGCGATTCCCATACTTAAAGCCCAGACAACCAGAGACGACCTGGACGTACTACTTAGGACAACCTTCAAGCAAAGTAATGGTAACTATTCACGATGGTCAAGGTAACCTACTTAGAACCCTAAATGGCAATGGAGAACCGGGGTTTCATCACTTGAAATGGGACCTGCGAAAAGAGGTGATCAAGAAAAAGAAGGTCGTAGATACTGGTTTTGTCAGCCCAGGCACCTATAAGATTACTTTTGCCAGTGGCTCTGTCAGGCAAGAGCAGCAATTCTCGGTGAAAGAGTAGTAGTGCTCACCACTGATGTAAATTCTTTAGCATCCGGTCATTGGCTTGTCTACCTTTATCATTCACTAATTTCAATCTTATGAATAGTTTAAAATTCTTTCTACACTTGGCTGGCTTTTTATTTGTGTTTAGCCAATGTACCGAAAAAGATGCATCGGCTTCGCAGGAGACACCGCTTACTCAATATACCATTGAGCAGTTTATGGATACTGAGCAAATTTTTGGCAGCGCCTTTTCACCTGACGAAAGTAAGGTAATGATCAGTAGTAAGAGAACTGGAATTTATAATGCTTTTGAAATTGATATTGCATCGAGAGAAATTACCCAAGTCACAGACTCAGAGGAAGATGCCATTTTTGCTCGATCCTATTTTCCAAAGGGTGATAAGATAATTTATACCAGTGATCAAGGCGGTAATGAGATTACGCATATTTATGCCAGGGATGATGACGGTTCAACTAAGGACTTAACCCCTGATTCCACAGCCAAAGCCCAATACTATGGCTGGAATCACGCCAGAGATGGTTTTTATTTCGGATCAAATAAGCGCGATCAGCAGTTTTTTGATCTGTATCAAACTAAGGTAATCTCCTCGGATACCGAAGGGGATATATATGAAACTTTCCTGATATACCAAAATAATGAAGGCCTCAACCCATCAGCTATTTCCGAAGACGGGCGCTACATTGCCCTCACCAAAGCTATCACCACCAATAATTCAGAGATGTATCTAATGGATACCAAGGACGGCTCAGTGAAGCATCTTTCAGAGCATGAAGGAGATGTGCAATACAATCCTCAATACTTCAGCCAAGATGGTAGCACACTCATATACTCAACTGACCTGGACAGAGAGTTTATGTATTTGATGAGTTATGACATTGCTAGTGAGACTGCTGAAGTACTGGAAACTTCAGAATGGGATATTATGTATTCCTATTTATCGCATAGAGGCAAATACCGTGTTACTGCCATCAACAACGATGCGAAAACTGAGATGAAAATTTACGACCAAGGCAGTGGAGCTCTAATAGAGCTGCCTGGCTTGCCAGAAGGTGAAGTGACTTCGGTAAATATCTCTGATAGTGAAAGATTGATGACATTTTATGTGAGCAGTTCTAAGTCTCCGAATAATCTATATATCTACAATTTCGAGACTAAGGAGATGACCAAGCTGACAGATACAATGAATCCAGACATCAACTCTGATGATTTGGTCGCAGGTGAAGTGATACGATATAAATCTTTCGACGGTATGGAAATTCCCGCATTGCTATATAAGCCTAAGGGATTAAAACCGGGAGAGAAAGTACCAGCCATGCTAATGATACACGGAGGCCCTGGCGGGCAAACTAGGTTGAACTACACTCCAAGGTTACAATATTTTGTAAATCATGGTTACGCTATTTTAGCCGTCAATAATCGGGGCAGTAGCGGCTATGGCAAGACCTTTTATGCTGCCGACGACCAAAAGCATGGTGATGAGGACCTTAGAGATTGCATCGAATCTAAAAAGTTCCTAGCTACCTTGGATTACATTGATGCTGATAAAATAGGAATAATGGGAGGTAGCTACGGTGGTTATATGGTTATGGCAGCACTTACCTTTGCTCCTGAGGAATTTGATGTTGGCGTTAATTATTTCGGAGTTACCAATTGGCTGCGTACTTTAAATAGTATTCCTCCTTGGTGGGAGTCTTTTAGGGAAGCACTTTACAAAGAACTTGGAGATCCGGTTGCTGACTCGGTTAAGCTCTATAACAAATCACCACTGTTCCATGCTGATAAGATAACCAAACCCTTCATTGTACTTCAGGGTGCTAATGACCCAAGGGTATTACAAGTGGAGTCTGACGAGATAGTGGAAGCTGCAAAAAACAATCAGGTACCTGTCGAGTATGTGATCTTTGAGGATGAGGGTCACGGATTTATAAAAAAGGAAAATAATATAAAAGCCTCGAAGGAAGTGCTGAAATTTTTGGACAAATATCTAAGGGAATCAGATATGGCTGAAACCGAAGAAGTAAGTATGTGACCATTTGAGCTGGCGGGACTCATGACCCGCCAGCTTAATTTTTTCTTTAAACGGCGATATCAAACTTTATAAAATCCCCTTCTTTGATTCCATTGCGATCACTAAAACCTCCGACTACTTCAACTATATATTGGGCATCTTTCGACGAGGGCAAGGATTTTTCGGAGAAAGGCACGGTATTCTTTTGAATAGTTACAATTCGAAGATTTTCATCTACAAAAATGATATCCTGTGAAAAATAACAATCCTTCATCCAAAAAGATTGAGGTTGAGGTTGGGAATAAATAAATAGCATCCCTAAAGTGTCGGCCATTGATCGGCGAAACATTAACCCTTGGTTTTTCTCCTCTGGAGTTTCGGCAATTTCTATATTAATCCTGGCCAATAGAGCGCCTTCTTGAGAAATAAACTCTAAGGAACCTTCATTTTTAAACTGCGGTTCAGGTTGCTCTGGTTTTGCTACCTGTGTAGGGTCTGAATTACTATTTCCTTCTTGTGTTGGAGCCAAAGCGAAATAGTAGATCAAAGGTATGCTTATGGTCATGATCACCAGCAGCCAGATCAGGTACTTAGGTCTTTTGTTTTGATTAGTCATATCATTGCAACTTCGATAAAGTAACAAAATTATTGTAGCTTTTGGAACCAAAATATCACTAACTGAAAAGGACAAATAAATTCCTATAGCATGCGAATAGAGCATATTGCCATCTGGACCAGCGATTTGGAGGCCATGAAGGGTTTCTATACGAAATACTTTCATGGAGAAGCCAATCAGAAATATATGAATCCGCAGAAAAAGTTTGCCTCTTACTTTATCTCCTATCAGTCAGGAGCTCGGTTGGAA
>JBPCUG010000758.1:0-10521 GCA_051011275.1 Cyclobacteriaceae bacterium
TGGAAACTTCATTCTTTTTTGAAGATACTCCGGATCAGGCAAAAGCCGTCACCGATGTAAAGGAGGATATGATGATGCCTCATCCTATGGATAGACTAGTTTGTGGTGACGTTGGATTTGGAAAGACTGAGGTCGCTATTCGTGCCGCTTTTAAAGCAGCCATAAACGGCAGACAAACAGCCGTTTTGGTTCCTACTACAATCCTAGCGATGCAGCACAATAATACTTTCAGGGAACGGCTGGCAAACTTTCCGGTTCGGGTGGAATATATCAATCGCTTTCGCTCTTCAAAAGAGGTGAAGCAAACATTAGGCGATTTAGCCACTGGCAAAGTGGATATTATTATTGGTACGCACCGTTTAGTAAATCGCGATGTGAAATTCAAAAATTTGGGGTTGCTGGTAATCGATGAAGAGCAGAAGTTTGGTGTTTCGGTGAAAGAAAAATTAAAAGAATTGAAAGTAAATGTAGATACATTAACCTTGACTGCCACTCCCATTCCCCGAACACTTCATTTTTCCTTAATGGGAGCACGGGATCTGAGTATTATTTCAACTCCTCCGCCAAACCGCCAACCGGTGACTACTGAAATCCACCACTTTAATGATAGGACCATTCGGGACGCAATCAGTTATGAATTACGCCGAGGAGGCCAAGTGTTTTTTGTACACAATCGCATTGCCAATATTGATGAAGTAGCCAATATCATTTACCAATTGGTTCCCGATGCACGAATCGGAATTGCACATGGTCAAATGGAAGGTAAGAATTTGGAAAAGGTAATGCTCCGCTTTATTGGTGGTGAATATGATGTGCTTGTCTCTACCAATATTATTGAGTCGGGGCTTGATATCCCTAATGCTAATACAATTATAATCAATCATGCCCATATGTTTGGCCTCAGCGATCTACACCAAATGAGAGGTCGGGTCGGCCGATCGAATAAGAAGGCATTCTGTTACTTATTGTCTCCACCGACGATAAAACTTTCCTCAGACGCGCGTAAAAGGCTAAGCACACTTGAAGAATTTTCCGATTTGGGAGCAGGGCTAAAAGTCGCTATGCGTGATCTCGATATCCGGGGGGCTGGAAATTTATTGGGTCGCGAGCAAAGTGGCTTTATTACTGACTTGGGCTTTGAAATGTACCATAAGATACTTGATGAGGCGGTTAAGGAGCTGAAGGAAAGCGAGTTTAAAGACCTCTTTACGCAAGAGCTATCGGAAACAATCAAACCATTGGTGCAGGATTGTACTATCGAAACTGACCTAGAACTCCTGATCCCGGAAGCTTTTGTGGCCAATATATCGGAAAGGCTCAGCCTATATTCACAGCTTGATAATATTGAAGAAGCTGAGCAACTGCAGGCTTTTACCACTAATTTGAAGGATCGATTCGGCCCATTGCCTGATTCAGTCAAGGATCTCATTGAAACTGTGAAACTAAGATGGCAAGCTCAAGCTCTTGGGCTGGAGAAGCTTACCTTAAAAAGTAACACCATGAAGGGATACTTTTTATCGCCCGAGCAGGCAGAATATTACCATTCCGATGTTTTTGGTTATATATTGCAATGTGTTAAGCAGCAACCAGCCAGGTTTAGGCTAAAAGAGGTTAAAAATCGCCTAATTTTGACGGTAAATGAAGTAATTGGAGTTAAGCAAGCCATTTCTATTCTAAGCAAATTAGAAATACCAGCCAATTCCAGCTTAAAAAAGGTGCAAAACACATAATAAATTCTACAGTTTTGAATTATAATAGTGTTGATCAGGCATTGAATGTCTTGGATGGAGTTTGGTCCGATATCTTACATCGATAGAGTTTTACAGGTAATTAGATTTAATTTTATAGGCCAAAACACCAAATTGCAACCTCTTATTAATTATAACACCCTGTTATTTTAATGAGGGAACGTATTTTGTGAGTTTTAACTTTTTAATGAAGGTAAATTAAACAGTGTTATGAAAATTGTGAGAATAATGAAAGGCTCCTTGCTTTTCTCCTTTGCGGTTTTGTTATGCGCATCCTGTGGTCTTCTCAACAAGGGGAAGCAGCCAACCGCTCAAAACCCTGGTGAAGCCAGTACAGCTACCGGCCTGGCGTATAATGAAGATGGTGGTTTTCCGGTCAATGACTTTGAAGGTCAGCCAGTAGGTCCCAATTTGAGGTTTATTGAAGGGGGGCGAATGACCATGGGATCTTTTGAGGAGGATCTACTTACCACCAGAGACAACTTGGAAAGAACAGTTACTGTGGCTTCGTTCTATATGGATGAAACTGAAGTAGCGAATATCCACTGGTTGGAATATTTGTATTATGTAAAATTAGATTCTACCAGGGAGTTTTACGAATCAGCCCTTCCTGACACTGCGGTTTGGAAAGGTGATTTAGCATTTAATGATTCTTATGTGGATCATTACCTAAGATATCCTGGTTTCAGGTACTATCCTGTTGTAGGTGTAAGCTGGATCCAATCTAATGATTACTGTAAGTGGAGAACTGCAGTTGTGAATTATAAATTGGGAGCAGAGTCAGGTTTGGAGGAGTTGCCTGCCGAACAAGGTGGTCGGATTCCTTTAGAGTCCGGAGTAGTACTTCCTGACTATCGACTTCCTACCGAAGCAGAGTGGGAGTATGCCGCTCAAGCACTAGTCGGTACCCAATGGTTAGATGAAAATCAAACCCACCAAAGGCTTTACCCATGGGATGGTCACGCAATGAGAAATCCTTACGGAAAAGAAATGGGCTTTTTCTTAGCCAACTTCAAAAGAGGTAGAGGTGACTATGCAGGTATCGCAGGTAAGTTGAATGATGGCGCCATGATCACAGCGGGTATATACGAATATCCTCCAAATGATTTTGGACTGTTCAATATGGCGGGCAATGTAAATGAATGGGTACAGGATCTTTATCGACCTCTGTCTTTCCAAGATGTGGATGATCTGAATCCGATCAGAAGAGATGGTTTCTTGGATCCTGCTTCAAATTACGATACCGAGTTTAATGAGTCACTGATCAGTGATCACGTTAGAGTGTATAAAGGTGGTTCATGGAAAGATGTGGCCTATTGGTTATCACCAGGAACCAGAAGATATTTAGAGGAGGACTCGGCAACGGCAACCATCGGATTTAGGTGTGCTATGATCCGTGCCGGTTCAAACTTCTAAAAAGAATATTTAGTTTACCTTTTTAAAAAGACCTCTGAAGTTTTTCAGGGGTCTTTTTTATTGTGCCAATGCAATTGCAGCTATGCTTATTTCTTTCACTCCACTATCTACCATTGATAAGGAGCAAGCCTGCAACGTAGCTCCTGTAGTTAAGATATCATCGACCAGAAGCACGCGTTTCCCTCTGATCGCTGTCTTATCCTGAACCGAAAAGATGCTATCTACATTTATATGTCTTTCCCATCGGCCCTTGCTGGTTTGTGAGGTATTCTTTCTTACCCTTCGTAAAACCCTATTTGACCAGCTAATTTCCATTACTTCAGAAAGCCCTTGGGCAAAGTAGTCGCTTTGATTATAGCCTCGTTGACGCAGTTTACTAGGGTGCAAAGGGACCGGCAAAATAATATCCCATTTCTTGTCCAGACCTTTTTCAATTAATTCCGCCCCAAACCAATTTCCTAGTATCCCTCCCAGCTCTGGACGATCGCGATATTTAAGATGATGCATGAGGGATTGGACCAATCCACTTTTTCTATAAATTAAGTAGGCAAAGGCATATTTGAGAACGACGGCACCATCAAATTTGCTTCTGATCAAATCTTGGTTGTCAAGCTTTGGCAAATCGTTTCGGCAAACGGTGCATATGCATCTTTCGCCAGCGACTAGTGGTTCACCACAGGCATAACAATTCATAGGAAACAATAGCGAAACCAAATCACTCATTACGGAGCTCATCATAAATATGTATCTTTACTACCCACCCAATTAAAGTACATTAAATTTTGATTGGGTTTGACACAAATTATTGATAATCCATCTTTATTAGTAGAACATGTTTCAAAAGGATCTGGAACTAGAACGGCAATGGCTACAGGTGTTAGATCAGTTGAAGCCTACTTTTGGCAAGAGACCAGCTGATTTGGAATCAGTATTGTTTCTTATCGGAGTACATGAATTAGGTCAGGGAGTTAAAGCCTTCACCAAAGAGGAAAAACAAGATTTAATGCACATTGCCATTTGCAAAGTTCTTAGCCTTTCTGGTTTTTATGAGTTGGAGGGACTAGATGAAGAAGGATGGCCGCATTGGCGCCTTATCAAAAAATTACCAAACTTTGATCTGCTAGACCAAGAGAAGCTTCTTAAGATGCACATTGTGGAATACTTTGAAACTGAGCTACTCTGGGGCACTAAGAAAGCAGAAAATTAATAAATTGTATACGAAACCGATCAATTGATAGGTTCGTTATTAAATCTATGGCCGCTGGTACACCATATAAACAACTTATAGAAAGGCTTAGGTCTTTCAAGAAAAAGTACTATGCCAATTTGCTAATAAAAGGGGCAATCCTATCCGGCGCTATTATCGCATCCGCTTATCTCCTGATAAATTCGCTGGAATATACCCTTCATTTTGGTTCGGTTATTAGAGCCGTACTACTCTTTTCATTCATCATCCTCGGAGGTTGGGTTTTATTTCACTGGGTGATGGATCCGGTATTCAGGCTATTCACACTAAACAGGCAAATAAGTAATGAATCCGCGGCACGCCAAATTGGGAAATTCTTCCCAGAGGTGAAAGACAAGCTGCTGAATACATTACAACTGCACGAGCTCTCGCACCAAGAAAACTCACTGATACAGGCGAGTATTGAACAAAGGACCCATGAATTAAATGTGATACCATTTAGAGATGCGATCAACCTTAAGGAAAACAGAAAGTACCTAAAGTACATTATTCCTCCCCTTGCCCTCTTGATTATGCTGCTGCTTTTGATCCCCCAGTTCTTCACTGAAAGTACAGCCAGGATTTTGCAGTTCAATAAAGAATTTAATCAAGCACCCTTTTCTTTTCAGCTGCAAAATAATTCTCTGACAGCTTTTAAAAATGAGGACTTCGTTCTGGAGCTGAAACTAGACGGTGCCGCTATCCCAGAAAGCGTGTATCTCAATCACAAGGACCGTCTAATGAAAATGTCAAAAAACGCTGAGGGCAATTTTGAATATACTTTTAGGAAGCTGCAATTCAATGCTGACTTTAGCTTCGAGGCAGCGGGCTTTTCGTCAAGTGATTATCAAATAGAAGTTGTTAATCGACCTAACCTAAAGAGCTTTGATATTGGTTTGGATTATCCTTCATACCTGAATAGGAAGGACGAAAGCTTAAAGAATACTGGAAATATCCAAGTACCTGAAGGCACCTTGGTGCAATGGAGATTCAACTCACTCCATACCGAAAGCTTAAAACTATTTTTCCTGGCAAAACAAGAAACATTTGATCTGGAAATGTCTGATAACGAGCAATTTACCTTTAACAAAAAGGTGACAGCCAGTGATAGTTACAAGTTGGAGCTTTCCAATGGCTACAGCAAGAATAAGGATGCTATTGAGTATTCGATTGATGTAATTAAAGACCAATATCCTGAAATTTCTCTGGACCAATATCGAGATACTACACTTTTCAGTTTTGTTATTTTCGGTGGAAACATCTCAGACGACCATGGTATCTCAAGGCTGAGTTTATTTTATAGGGTCAAAGACAATGGACAGAGATCCGGAGGCCGGTTCAATACTTTACCTATTCCTATTAAGAGTCAGCAACTAAGTCAAAACTACTACTTTCAATGGAACATCGATAGCCTAGAACTTAAACAGGGTGACAAGGTAGAGTACTACTTACAAGTTTGGGACAATGATGGAGTAAATGGATCAAAAGCGGCAAAGACTTCTCAATATCTATTTCAACTACCTACCAAAAAGGAGCTGAAGGATAATTTGGAGAGTGCCTCAAAAGACACTCAAAACAGCTTGGATAAAACCTTGGATGAGGCTAAGGATTTGAAGGAGAAAATTGAAGAGGCTGAAAATAGATTGAAGAGTAAGAAGTCACTTAATTGGCAGGACAAAAAGTTGCTTGAGGAAATTATCAAGAAAAAAGATGAACTGAGTTTGCAGATTGAAAAACTAAAAGAGCAAAATCAAAGCAACTCCATGCAGCAAGAACGGTTTAACCCGCAGAGTGAAAGAATAAAGGAGAAGGTCGAACAGTTGCAAAACCTTTTGGATGAACTGCTGGATGAAGAGACAAGGCAGCTTTATGAGGAGTTGCGAAAATTGATGGAGGAGCAAAAAGATTCTGAAGCGTTTAGAAGTGTACTTGAAGAGCTAGATCAAAAAGAGGAGAACTTAGAGCAGGAGTTGGAACGTGCTTTGGAGCTATTTAAGAGGCTGAAATTAGAACAGAAATTAGAGGAGACCATTTCTGATCTAAAGGAAACTCAGGAAGAGCAAACAGATCTATCAGAAGAAACCGGTGATAAGAATAACGACCTTGAAGATCTAAAAAAAGACCAAAAAGAATTATCTGAGGATTTTAAAGATATTCAAGAAGAAATTGAACAGCTGAGAGAACAAAATCAGGAATTGAAAAACTCCAAGCTAATGGAGGATACTTCGGAAGAAGAAGAAAACATAAATAAAGAGCAGCAATCGAGTGAGCAACAGCTGCAGGAGAACAATCGCAAAAAGGCACAGAAAGCTCAAAAGCAAGCTTCAGAGCAAATGAACAAGTTAAGCAAGAAGTTGCAGCAAATGCAGAATAGCATGGAGATGGGTATGGCTCAAGAAAACCTTGATAACTTAAGAGAAATCGAAGACAACTTAGTAAAGCTCTCGTTCGATCAAGAAAGTTTAATGAAAGATTTTCAGGAAGTAAATCAAAGTGACCCCAGATTCATAGAGCTTTCGCAGAAACAGCTGAAGCTTAGAGATGATGCCAAAATTATTGAAGACAGTTTGCTTTCCTTAGCCAATCGCGTATTCCAGATTAAGTCTTTTGTTACCAGGGAGGTGAAAGAAATGAACAACTATATGGATAGGAGCCTAGAAGCCATCCAGAAAAGAAATGATCGTCAAATATCTGGTAATCAGCAATTTACAATGACATCTGTGAATAATTTGGCCTTGCTTTTAAGCGACGTACTACAGCAAATGCAACAACAAATGGCAGATATGCAAGGTGCTGGGGAACCGAAACCAGGTGATAAGAATATGCCAGGACTAAGCGAACTGCAAAAGCAGCTTAATCAGCAAATAGAGGAGCTTAAAAAAAGTGGTAAGTCCGGTAGGGCGCTTTCGGAGGAGTTGGCTAAATTAGCGGCACAACAGGAGATGCTGAGAAAGGCATTGGAAAAGTCCGAACAGGCATTGGAAGATATCAACAATTCTGGGAACAAAGGAAACAAAGAAACCATTGAGAAGATGGAGCAGACCGAGACGGACCTGGTCAATAAAAAAATCACAAGCGAAACCATTAAGCGCCAGAAAGAAATTCTCACCAGACTATTGCAGTCTGAAAAAGCAATGAGAGAAAGAGAACTGGATCGGCAACGAGAAGGTTCACAACCAAAGGCCTTTGAGCGAAAGATCCCACCAGCATTTGATGAATACTTAAAAGCCAAAGAGAAGGAAATAGAGTTGTTGAAAACTATCCCACCTAAATTAAATCCTTATTATAAACAGGAAGTGAACGAGTACTTTAAACGCTTAAATAAATAGGCCCCCCCCAATGAATTCCATTAAAATCGAGATTCCTTCCTTAGGCGAAAACATCCGTATCATCGAGAGCTTTATTGACAATGCCAAGGAGAAATACCTGATTGATGATGACATATATGGCAACATAATGATTGCTGTAACTGAGTCGGTGAATAACGCAATTAGGCATGGCAACTCAGGGGAAACCACTAAAAATGTTTTTCTTTCCTTAAACCTATATGACAACATGGTGGAATTTGTAGTGGAGGATCAAGGGCAGGGTTTTGACTATCAAAATTTGCCGGACCCCACTGCACCAGAGAATTTAGGAAAACCTGGTGGTAGAGGGATTTTCCTTATGAAGAACTTAGCTGATGAGGTTAAGTTCAAGGAACAAGGTCGAATAGTAGAGCTTTGTTTTTATATCGACAAATAGTTGGCCACCTCAATACAGTTCTTCTCCGAGGAAACTACATATCATCTTAGAGATTCCTATCGATATAGGCTCTGGTTGAAACATACAGCTCAACTTGAAGGGTGTTCAATTGAAAATATCAACATTGTTTTCTGTCCTGATAGTTACCTCTATCAAATAAACTTTGATTATCTCGGCCATGATACGTTTACCGATATCGTCACTTTTGATCAATCTGAGAATAGCCAGATCTTAGAAGGTGATATTTTTATTAGTGTCGAACGGGCAAAGGAAAATGCCCAGACCTACGCAGTGCCTTTGGAGATGGAATTATCCAGACTTATGGTGCACGGAGTTCTCCATCTAATAGGCTATTCCGACAAAACCAAAGATGAAAAGAAGGAAATGCGAAAAAAAGAAGAAGCTTACTTATCTTTGCTCAAATCTGATTTCGTGTGAATACGTTCCACGTGGAACTTCCACTAAGTTGATCTTTATTCTTTCTAACTCTTTAAGAGTGTTTCACGTGAAACACTGAAAAGCATATGTTTTCCAACTATGATGTTATTGTAGTAGGCGCAGGTCACGCCGGGTGTGAAGCAGCAGCAGCAGCAGCAAACATGGGGTCAAAGGTTCTTTTGATCACCATGAATATGAACACTATTGCTCAAATGTCATGCAATCCTGCCATGGGAGGAGTAGCAAAGGGTCAGATCGTACGAGAGATCGATGCTCTTGGGGGGCAATCCGGAATAGTCTCAGATCAATCGATGATTCAGTTTCGGATGCTTAATAAATCCAAAGGGCCAGCAATGTGGAGTCCGAGGACCCAGAATGATAGGATGAGGTTCGCAGAATCTTGGAGGCTAATATTGGAAGGAATTCCAAATGTTGATTTCTGGCAAGAAATGGTAAGTGGTATTTTGGTGGAGAAAGGAAAAGTGGTAGGAATCCGCACCGGCATGGGGTTAGAAGTAAAGGCCAAGTCGGTGGTTTTAACAAATGGTACATTTTTGAATGGGGTTATCCACATTGGTGAAAAGCAGTTTGGTGGAGGTCGAACTGGCGAGAAAGCAGCCACAGGAATTACGGAACAACTAATTCAACTGGGCTTTCAGTCAGGAAGAATGAAAACCGGCACTCCTCCGAGGATTGATGGTAGATCTCTTGACTACTCAAAAATGGAAGAACAACAAGGTGATGCCCTGCCTGGAAAGTTTTCCTTTACAGAAACTGCAACACCTGAAAGTCAAAAAAGTTGTTTTATAACCTATACCAATCCTAAAGTACACGAGACCTTGGAAACAGGCTTTGGTCGATCCCCAATGTTTAATGGGCGCATTAGAGGTACCGGACCACGATATTGCCCTTCCATTGAAGATAAGATCAATCGATTTGCGGAGAGAGACCGTCATCAGATCTTTGTAGAACCTGAAGGTTGGGATACTATTGAGATATATGTAAACGGGTTTTCCACATCCTTGCCAGAGGATGTGCAGCACAAAGCACTTAGATTAATATCCGGATTTGAGCAGGCAAAAATGTTTAGGCCAGGGTATGCCATAGAATACGACTACTTCCCTCCCACTCAACTAAAAGTTAATTTGGAAACCAAACTAATACAGAACCTCTTTTTTGCCGGTCAGATTAATGGCACCACTGGATACGAGGAAGCAGCCTGCCAAGGTTTGATGGCTGGCATAAATGCTCACAGGTTGGTAAGTGATGAATTACCCTTTATATTGAAAAGATCCGAGGCCTATATAGGTGTTCTCATAGATGACCTTATCAACAAAGGGACGGACGAGCCTTATAGGATGTTCACTTCTCGGGCCGAGTATAGAATCTTGTTGAGACAGGACAACGCAGACCTGCGGCTAACTGAATTAGGGCATTCCATAGGCTTAGCCTCTCAGCATCGTCTCGATAAAGTCACCTTAAAAAGGAACGACCTGGCTAGGTTAAGTACCCAATTGAATGACATCAAGGTAACACCCCTAGAGGTTAATGAAGGCTTAACTGATCTAAATACCGCGCAGATAAAGGAGAAAGCAGCCTTAGCAAAGTTACTTAAAAGACCAGAAGTATCTGTTAATCAATTAGTTACACTGAATTCTAATCTGAGGTCCACCATCTCATCATATAGTCCCGAAGTTTTGGAGCAGGCTGAAATCCAAATTAAGTATGCCACCTACATCGAAAAGGAACGCAGTATGGCAGACAAGATAAACAGCTTGGAGGCTTTTCGGATCCGTGAAGATTTTGACTACAACTTGGTGAAAGCGCTTTCCTCAGAAGCACGTGAAAAGCTCGAAACAATTAGACCACAGACGATTGGTCAGGCATCCAGAATAAGTGGCGTATCTCCTGCCGACATCTCCATAATTATGGTTTACTTGGGAAAGTAGT
>JBPCUG010000759.1:0-3645 GCA_051011275.1 Cyclobacteriaceae bacterium
AAGAGGGGGTCCAAATGGTTACGTGGCGGGGCCTAGCACAGGCCGGGCGCACAAAAGTAACATGACGAAGGCCACTGAACTGGCGGGCTTCCGACATCTAATGCCGGCTTGCGGAAGTGGGCTTATAAGTCCTGATGATTAGATATGTTTGTTCATTTCTTCCAACGGCTGCTTTTGGCCGAAAGATGCCATTCGATCAAACCAAATCTGCCTTTCTAGTTAACTTTCCCAGTATCCGTGTAATTTTTATCTTAGTTTCAACATCTGCTTCCGACCGAGGCTGTGTGAAAACCCCAGGAAGTAGTAAATTGATTCATAGAAACTGAGTCGAGTTATAATGAGAATCTATGAAAAAATTACACCAAAAAATAAGCGATATGAAAAATTTCAGATCATTCTTAACCGTTTTGACTATCCTATTAATTGGCTTTGTTATATCCTGTGCTAAAGTTGAAAAACCAAGTGAATCAGATATTGATGAACTTACAAATCTCATTACCAATGAATTTAAGAAAGCATGGGATGCGAATGACGAAGAGCTAATTGCAGCAATGTTCTTAGAAGAGGCAGATTTAGCTTTTCCTACTAGTAACTGGATAAAAGGACGAGATGATATTCGTCAGGCATTTGACATCGACCTAGCTGAAGGAAGGGCCATAAACATAGAAATTGAAGACATCCGGTTTTTGACACCAGCTGTATCTATTGTAAATGTTAATGCTCATATCTCGGGGGGGATTAATCAAGACGGTAACAAAATTCTAGATTATTGGGACTCCGCTACCATGACTATGAAGAAAGAAAATGGTGAATGGAAATATGCCGCACTTCGAGTACTGCCGGCTCGGATCGACTATAAAGAAGTAGAAGCAAAAATCGATAATACCTGGAACCAATTTAAAGAAAGTGCTGAGGGCGGGGATTTAGATGGTGTAATGAGCTGTTTCACAGAAAATACCTTAAATATGGTACCTGGAATGAGCAGCGGTAGCCATGAAGAGACATCTAGTTTGTTTGAATCATTTTTTTCAAACAACAGCGCCACCAACATTAGCAAAGAAACCCTTGAATTAGAAGTAGTAGGACCAAAAGCTTACGAACTGGGTTTATATACGGACATCGTAACCCCAAAGAACGGTGAAACCTACAACCGTAAATTCAGATATTTAGTCGTGTGGCAAATGGAACCAGATGGGAACTGGCGATGGCATCGATTTATTTTTAATAATCTGCCCGCCGAGTAAGGAAATTTGCTTATAAGTGTCCGCTAATGGCCGAAGGCAGACATTTAGATTACACCCCTAGCCTTAAGCGCATATAATACCTAATATTATGAGGCTCATAATCCTGAAGTCGGGGGTTCAACTCCCCTCCTCGCTACTTTGATAGGGATTGAGGCACTGAGGCATTGAAGGATTGATTGAGTGAATGAGCGAACTTTCACACTCACACTCCAACTACCGTGCTATCCTTTGATGGCTTCGAATCTAGCACCAATCATCAACCCTTGCTTTTAAGTATTTGGGACTAAGGTCTTTGGAGAATGATAAATGGTAATGCAGAAAGATTAGGCCCAATACCCGTCTTCATAATCAGGCTTCATCCATGGGATATTCTCATGACGATAAAATGGAGCCAGCTGCATAGTGATCTGATTCATTTCCCTTTGAGACATAGGCTTAAAGTTCTTCAAAATGCTGACATTGGAATCTACAACCTCTTTACTATCAGTACCCAAAACAACTCCATCTGTCTCTTTTAGTGACAATGCATAACGGATCAAATTCGTGGGTTTCAATGATACATCATTTTCAATGGGTCGTACTACCTTCATCAGCATCACGCCCATTCCCTTTTTATCCGCAGCAGGCATGGCCTCTTCCTGACGTTTAAATCCCTTTTCAGCTGACCAATGATTGAGCGCCATAAGCATATTATCAAAATCATAGTTGTCAGCAAGATGCTTTAATACTGTTGCTTCGGTATGCCCACTAAAGCCAATAAATCGAGTAACCCCTTCTTCTTTCATTCGGTGAACAATTTCCAATGGACCTCCTTTGGCCTCGATCTTCCCCAGATCCTCAGCAGTACAGTTATGAACCTTAAGTATATCCACCTGATCCACCTGCAACCGTTTTAAGCTGCGCTCTATCTCGCGCATGGCCTCATCCGGATCCCGGGAACTAACCTTGGTACTAACGAATATTTCTTTCCTGCGATGCTTGAGTATTTTTCCGATACGCTCCTCACTGATGGCACCATTCTTCTTATTTTCATACATACCCGCCGTATCCCAATAGTACAAGCCTTTATCCAAGGCGTGGGTCAAAACATCTAAGGCCTGATCCTCATCGTCAATAGCACACCATCTGCTACCAAGACCTAAGGCGATTCGGGGAATGGTTACTCCGGTCTTTCCGAGAGTGGTCATCGCTAACCCATGTGCATTCGAATGTTGTGGCGCACAGGATCCCAGCAGACCGCCTGCTCCGGCAATGGTCACCGAAGCAGCCACACTTCCTTTAACAAATTCTCGTCGGGATATTTCATTTTTCATAGGCTTAATTTTCTTGGTTATGGCTCCAAATAAGAGTGTTGAAATCAGGCTTTATAAAACTCGACCTTAGCTCCATCTAAGTCAGCGTTACCAACCCTGTCTACTAATTCCATTCGCGACTTCTCATTCATTTTTTTGAAAGATTTAGCCAGGTCTATTTTTTCCTGTAACATCTCTACATCATTGGCGCCGGTAATTAGGGTGCTTACAGGAAGGGACCAAACAAAGTGAATGGCCTCGCGCACACTTACCACGTTTGGAATAATCTTGGGATTTTTTCCACCCTCAAAGTGGGATGTGCCACCGAAAAAACCTCCATTTGATAGGGTTTTCATAGCTAGAATACCCATTTCCTTTTCAACAAGAGTTGGCAGCACATTATTAATAAAACTCTTATAACTTGGATCGAAACAGTTAATTGGCATCTGACAGGTTTCTAAAATATTGGTGCGTTCGAGCATACGTTTGTGTGCATTAAAATCTGTATGTCCTGTAAAACCAATATACTTGGCTTTTCCAGATTCCTTGGCTTTCCTAAATACTTCCAACACCTCCTGTTCGAGTCTAGTATCCACATCTTTAGGGTTTCTTACACTGTGTATTTGCCATAAATCAACATGATCGAGTTTCATCCTTTTTAGGGACCGCTCCAATTCTACCTGGGCTTTCTTTCCACTTTCAGCAGTTGTCTTGGTCATGATAAAAGAAACATCACGATATTTAGGCGCCAGGAATTTACCATATCTTTCTTCTGCCAAACCATTTCCATAGGTGTAGGCGTTATCAAAAAACCTGATACCTCCGTCAATAGCACATTCTATCTGTGCCTCAGCGGTTTTTTCATCGCATCGAGCAATATGAGCCCCTCCAAGACCAAGCATGGTTACTTTTTCTCCAGTCTTTCCAAGTAATCTCAAGGGCAACAATTCACCAAATTTGTCACTTGGTGGAAATAGATTACCACCTATTCCCTTAGTGGGTACTAACAACCCGGCAGTTAATGCTGCCAGGGATTTTAGAGTAGCACGTCTGGATTTCATGGTTAACTGCTTTGGGTCTTGACTCGATTTTTCCTGCGGTAGTAATAC
>JBPCUG010000760.1:0-5437 GCA_051011275.1 Cyclobacteriaceae bacterium
GCCTTGAGGCCAACTTATCCCTAGGTAGTAAAAGGGGACTTGTAATGGAACCTGGCTTTTCCATTGGTGATGCCGGTGTCGTTTCTGACCCGACTGCCTATATCAAGAATGGCACTTATCATATTTGGTATAATTCATTCGGATCTAGTAATGATATCCTGATCAGTCATGCTGTGTCCACCAATGGGTATGATTGGGATAAGGACAATAGTAATCCGATTATGACTCCCAATCTAGCTTGGGAACGTGAAGGTCCCAAAGATATCACCGAAGATGTATCTCACCCTGTGGTAATGCTAGAGCCTGCTACTGGAAAATTCTTGATGTGGTATGGATCCTTCGACAATTCTGAAAATGAGACCTACAGTGGTTTGGGTTTTGCTACTTCCGATGATGGATCGAACTGGATTAAAGATCCGGGCAACCCGATATTTGTTCCCGATACTTCAAAGAGTGGCGAGGAGCTTGGTATTTCAACCGGGCCTGCAGTAGTTCATAAGGATGGAACTTATCACTTATTTTATAGCGCGGCAAACAATGACGGCCTGCGAGTGATCAATCATGCAACTTCCGATTAAATGTTTGATTGGATACGCCGGTCACTTGGTTAGCATACCATCTTAACGATGCCAATGAAAGAGCCGCAGGTCCTATTGGAATCCTATACTGGCAGTGGCGGCCTAAGAGAATTTAGTTCGATAGACTAGCTTCCTGCCAGCATTCTCTAATTGCTTGATCCAAGATACTGATGCCGAGATCCAGTTCTTCAGTGGTTACAGTTAAGGGTGGCGCAATTCTGAAGACGCCTCCCATACCTCGAAATCGAACAATATTCATGCTTAACCCCAATGCCATGCACCTTTCAGAGATGTTGTAACCAAGATCAGGAGCAGGTGTTTTCTTTTCTCTATCGGATACAATTTCTACTCCTAATAGCAAACCTCTACCACGGACTTCCCCTACACATTCATGCGCCTTTTGTAGATCCAGAAGCTTGCTTTTCAAATAAGCTCCTTGCTCTTGTGCACTTTTCACTAACTGTTCTTCTTTTAAAATCCGCAGCATTGTAAGTCCCACTTCGGCAGGCAGTGGGTCGGAAACGTGAGAAGTAATGAAAATTAGGCCCCTACTATAACAGACCTCCTCAATTTCTTTGCTAGTAATGGTGGCTGATAATGGCAATCCGCCACCTAAGGTTTTGGAAAGAGTAAGAAAATCAGGAACTACCGGATCGTGCTCAAAAGCGAAATTGGTGCCAGTCCGCCCCAATGCAGTTTGTGCTTCGTCTAAGACCAAATACATGCCTCGTTCCTGGCACATTTGCTTGAGCTTTTCTAAGTACCCTTCAGGCAACTCGACAATCCCCGCAGCGCTTAAAATAGGCTCCACGATCACTGCTGCCTGGGCTCCGATTGATTGTTTGTCGGCCAGATCCATTCCTACTTCAAGACATGAGTGATCGCAGCTACTGTTGCAGTGCTTTATCGGACATCGATAGGCATAGGGAGCAGGGAGCGCATTGCTGCCAGGCATGACCGGACCATAACCATGCCGGCCCCCAGCGTAGGTGCTGGATTGAGCACCGGCAGTCATTCCGTGCCAAGAGCCGGTGTACCCTAGTACTTCAAACCCACCGGTTGCTAGTTTGGCCATCCTCAATGCCACTTCATTTGACTCGGCACCTGTATTCAAAAGGATAGCTTTATCTAGTCCTTCCGGCAGCATTTCAGCCAGCTCTTTACAAAGTGAAATGACTGGTGGAGAAAGTAAAGTGCTTAGCAGATGAATTGCTTCAGCACCAGCCTTGTTCATAGCCTCTAAAACTTTAGGGTGATTGTGACCAAACACTGAACACATTTGACCCGAAGTGAAATCTAGTATGGCTTTGCCGTCCTTAGTGTATATGTAGGACCCTTTAGCTTTAGTGATCACCGTTGCGGTAAAGTCACCGCAATACCGGATCATTGTTTCTTGAGCCTCCTTAAGCCAGTCGTCACCGGGAGAAGCTAGGGTAGTATTCTTAATATCCGAATTAGCTTTATCTTCCATAATAAGGGAACTGGTTCTGGTTAGGATAAAGTTACACTTAGTTTTTAGTTAGGGTAGGATTGTAGCGCTTTACTTATCTTCCTCAACCGTCTCAAGAACGGTGAGGAATTGTTCTGCAATACGCCAAGCCAACTGGTCCATTTTTGCGGAAGACAGATTCACCAATGTAACCACGGTAAGACCGTATTCAGGATAGGTAAGGAACATGCTGGTACCACCTATGGAGCCACCACTGTGACCCACCCAGGGCCTTCCTTTTTTGTCAGTATTAGTAGACCATCCCAGACCGTAATTGGTTTTGCTGCCGTCTGATAAGCGGTTGGCAGATTGAAATTCCCTGAGCAATTCCTTGCTCACAATCTTAAAAGTGTAAACCGCATCGGAAAATTTTAATAAGTCCTCGGCAGTAGCGATGAAACCTCCTCCCGCCCATTTGTAGCTATTGTCTACATCCGGAGCCAAAAGAATTTGATGGTTCATGCCATGCTGATAAAATGATACCAGTCCTGAAGGTAAGGAGGTGCGGATCTCCGGACTGGTATTGTTCATTCCAGCAAGGTCAAAGATTTGCTTTTGCATGTATTCTAAAAATGGGGTTTGGCTGGCTTCTTCTATCACTGCACTGATAAGATTCCACCCGTAACTGCTGTACGAATATTTCGTTCCTGGTTCAAACAAAAGCGGATCCCGCATGAAAATGTTTAGGCTCTCCTCAATGGTAGGATAAAATATGTTGCTCATCATTTCAAAGCCTTTGTAATGCCTAACGCCTCCAATATGACCGGCTGTTTGGCGGACAGTTAAGGGATATTCTTTCTCAGGAAAATACTTTACATAAGTTTGCACAGGCTGATCCAAGTCGATTTTTCCTAATTGCACCAGTTGTTGCAAGGCAGTGGCAGTGAGCGTTTTTGATATACTGCCAATGCGGAATAATGAAGAATAAGGATCTATTTCAATTGAATCTTTCATGTTGGCATATCCCAAACCCTGCAACCAAACCGGAACGCCATCAAGTGAGACGGCGATTGCGAGTCCAGGGAATTTACTAGCCTCGAAAGTTTTCTGACTTATACTGCGACTTTGACGAATAGCATCTTCAAGGTTTTTGGGAGGACCTGGCTGCGCGAATGATAGGGTAGGCCAAACAAGAGCAAGTAATATTATTATTCTAGAACACTTCATTGGATAGCAGTTTTACTTTTTCAGCATAGGTAAGGGCTTTAAAGGATTCTTTATCAAATTGGTGAAAAACATGTGCACTAGAATCCTGATGAAACCTGCCATTGGGAACATTCTTAGATTCTCCTTTAACATTTCTTTTGATACACCAAATCGTACCAACCCTCTAGATACATCAACCAAATCCGCTTGTCTAAAGCACTCTACATTTTGCCGAAAAGCCCCCTTGTAGCTACTTAATTTATGATGCATATTTATGATCATTTCTATTTCTTCTATCCAGTGGTCTCTTCCACTAATTTGAAGGTGCTTTGTGGCCTCTTCAATAGATGGATCGAGATAGTTAAATGTACCCGCTGTCCAAAGACCAATGTCATGAAAAACCCCCGCAATAGCAATTTTCATTTTGTCCTCTTCAGTAGGATCTTTATGGATGGCGAGAGCAAGATTGAGTACTCTGTGTACGTGATTTTTATAGGGTAGATAGTGCTTGCCTATTACACTTTGATACGGCTTTAGCAATTCGGTTATAAAGTCGCGGTCCATGCTATGAGAGTGAGCTATTTGCGGATAGGAATCTCATATTTGTCCTGCCCGTCGGTAAGCCAGGCCAGTGAAAAACTTACAAATACATTCTCTTTATAATCATCCTTTTCAAACAATAAACCGATATCTCCATTGTCCAATATAGTCATTGAGGAGTAGGCAGAACCGCCCGGGTAGATGATCTTGCCTTCAGACCACGTATGGCCCTCATCATAGCTAATTCGAACAGTTAAGTTTTTTCTTTCCCCGTGCATCTTGGCGTTTGAAAATAGCAGACGGTTTCTCTTAAAACCATCCTCAATTGAAGTATAGCGGATGATACTTGCGTTACATCCGGGATCGATAAGGGTAGAATCGGCTTTAGACCGCCAGGTTTCACCCGAGTTGGAGGAGGTGTGGACATAGCGCAGGCCTTTCTCATTGATCCGGCTGTTTACCATCCACTTACCACCAACCAGCTCTACCACTTTTGACTCATTGGCCGGCTGAATTGGGGTGTCGATCAAAAACCAGGTTTTGCCATGGTCATCGCTGCCAAATAGGTGCATGCCATTATCCAGGTTTACCAGGCAATGCAACAGCTTACCTGAGCGCGTCTGGATGCCACGTCCCGAGGTGATGAATTTAAAATCATTGTGCCACTCCGTTTTAGTGATCTGGCTGGTGATGTCCTTAGGTGCGCTCCAGGTATTACCGTTATCCTTGCTTATGATCATATGCAGATAGTACACATCTTTCTCCTTGTCGTGATCCATGTAGTTATAGAATAAAAAGACTTCTTTAGTCATTTGATCTACGATCATGGAAGGGTCGGAAGCAGACTTGCCTATTGGAAAGTCTACAATGGTTTCGATCGGGGTCCAGGTTTGGCCATTGTCACTGCTACGGCGCATCACGATATTGATATCCTGGCTCCATTTAAGGTCTCCGCAGGAGGGCACCCGTTCGTCGATAGCGGCTAGAAGATCGCCATTGGGTGCGGTTACTAAAGATGGAATGCGGTAGCAAGATACGCTGTCTCGCATAGAAGCGTTGAATAGGTCTTGGGAGATAAGGAGGCCTTTAGCTAGTTGAGCCTCATCCTGCGCAACAGTCTGCAATGGTAATAGTATGACAAAAACTAAGGCTATCTTTTTCATTGGCTAAAGTCAATCAATTACTCAATACTTTGCCGGAACTCCCTTCGCAGGTATCGATCCTTTAATAAACTCACGGATATCTTCGTTGGCTGTAGCCAGGTCTTCCTTCCTTAGATACATCATGTGCCCGCTTCGGTAACCCTTGAAGCTCATGCGGTCTTTCATTTTGCCGCTGGGGTCTAGCTGCCACATAGTGTATTTGGCGTTGAAATAAGTGGTAGCGCCATCGAAATAACCGGATTGTGTCATCACTTTGAGATAAGGGTTCTGTGCCATAGCCTGACGCAGGTTTTCACCGGTGTGATCGTCATCACGGTTCCAGGGTCGTACCGGACCGAACATGAAGTAACGAAGATCGGTTTTGAACTTCAATTCATTTTGCAAATAATAGTTAATGGCTGGAGTAAAGGAATGCAACCAGGAAGTAAGCTCTGAATTAAAATCCGGTCGAGTGCCTGCATCGCTACGGTCCAAACCCCGGTATCGGGAATCGAGCCGGCCGATGGTTAGTCCCTGTGAAC
>JBPCUG010000761.1:0-3815 GCA_051011275.1 Cyclobacteriaceae bacterium
TTGGGTGTATCGTTAGGAATATCTATAGGAGCAGGTTTAGGTCTTATGGTAGGGATTATAATCTATGCCAATAAGAGGAAGGACGAGTAGTAGTTCATTGCCAATTATACATATGAACACTTAGTAGTAAGTTATACCTTCTTCAGATTACATGATAACCATCGCAAAGTGGGTAGTGATCTTCTTCGGCATCTTCTTAATTGAGGGTTGGGTTTCTCATGCTTTTTGTCCCTAAAAAAGCAAGAGCTATTTTACTAAAAGCAGGTAGCACCAATTTCATAAATTACGCCGAGATAACTATTCGAATGGTCCTGCCGCAGGATTGATTGTATATTCTGATTTCGCAAAATATTCTGAGGGATTCAAGATATTGGGTTGGTTTATGATTGCTACCTCTTTAGTGCTCTATTTCGTTCCCAGAAGAATGCATCACAACTATGCACTCAAGTGCGCTGAAATCCTGACTCCGGTATATATTCGCTTGATATCGCCACTTTCATTTCTATTTGGCGGCGTTGTCCTCTATGCTGTGCTGTGATTTTGTTTCCAAGAGTAGAGTAGTATGTCCGTTTTTTATTTATTGTCTTTCAATCCTTGGATCACAACATTGCCGGTTCCGGATTTGTCACAAGGATAGCTAAAATCCTTCCTGGCCTTCTTCGAATCATTGATTGTTTCATAAAACTGGTCTAGAAACCTAAGGGTAGCTTTTTGGTAACCCGCGCTCAATAATGGGTTGTCTTCATAGATTGCATAGAAAACATCTTTGTGGGCATTGAAAGTTTCAAAGACCTGTTTGAATTCATCCATATCCGGCATGCAGTAGCCTCGGTACCGTCTTTGCAAAGTTGAGCTCATTTTAAGTTCAGGAGCAGGCTTGGCATAAGATGCTCTTACAATTCCAGCGTGATCAAAATCGTAAGGAACGGTGATAGGTACGCTGGCAGAATCGACTCTTATCAGCTTAATATTTTGCCGGTATCTTACCGACCAATCTGTATTTCCAATCAAGTATTGAAAAACTGCCATCCGTAAGAAGTCCTCTTTTTTGGTACGTTGAGGAGGTAACTTTTCCATCTTTACCGAGCGGGACTGATTTCGCTTGGCCATTTGTTTTTCTTCTTCCAACAAAACTCCGAACAGTGGATCAGAACTTTTGTTAGTCACAGAGTCCTGATAGGTAACCTTGACCAGCCTGGCCCTAAAGCTCCTTGGAGTTAATATGTTATATAGTTTGTAGACTAAGTATTCATGGATAACATAAGTATCACCGCGACAGGGTGTCACCAACTTCATTTTGTCCTGGCCTTTAAACATAGAAGATTTTGGGGTAGCCGATTTTTTAAAATTTAGCAAAATGGGCGGGTACTTGCAGCCACCCATAAGCTTGCGGAAGTGCCCCCTGGTTCTAATTTTGAGCGGGATGTCCATTGTAGTCCCATCCTCTTGATAGGATAAAGTGACCTTGTGGTATTGAGGATCATCCCCGCGGTCCTTAAAAGCGGTCTTTAAGTTACCTCGTAAAGAAAGCTCTAGTACCTCATCGCTATCAAATAGCCTGGAGGATTGGCTATAAGCAGCGCTCCATGTGTAGAAACAGGCCAGGAAAAGAAATACATGTTGTAATATTCTTTTCAAAACGAGTGTGGTTTGGTGTAATCAATCTACACTAATAACCGGGAATAAGCAATAGTGGTCTTCCAGGTAAGATGGTTTGCAATTCCCTCTAGCCTCTTTGGCCATCAAGGTCAGACCTTTATCAGGAGTTTATTCCTCAAGGTCTTCTAAATATTGTTCTACCAGATAGCTGTAGGACTGGGTTTTTGAACCGGCAAACGCTGTAAGATTGTCGAGGATGGTTTGATCTGCCGGATCGCTTTCCGTTACGTGTTGCAGGTAGACTTTTATTTGGTTTTTGGTCATAACTTCCAGGTGCAACGAGAGGTCCTTCACTGAGACCTTGGGCGCTTGATTTAGATGTTGGAGTAGTAAGCTTCGGCTATTGATGTCTATATGAGAAAAAGATTGCCAATAGGGTTGTTGTAATCCAGGATCCTCCCAGATGGTATCAGGAAGGTTTTTGATAATAAAAGTTCGTATCAATGGAATGCCGCTTTTAAATATTTCTGCTATTCTGGTGTGATGTTGCTGATACTGCTGATCATCAATGCTTTTCAAGGCATACATTTGGTAGTCACGATGACTGCTATTAAGCATGGCAATCACCATGTCATTGGTCAGCGCAGCAAAGGTGTGCTTTTTAAGTTGATCTTTAATTTCCCCATGAGCCAGATGCCATGCTACATAACAGGAGTACAGGGCACCGGCCACTACCGATTTCTTTACTGCTGCAATGGTGGCTCCTGAGGCACCGTCCACACCTTCTACTTTGGGTTTTTCGGGCTTGATTACCAATTGATCGATTTTTCTCCGTCCTAAAACCGAATTGTTATCCATTAGCAATTGGTGCAACTTCATATAATCTTCCTCTAGAAAATCATCATGATCATGTTTTGTCAAGGGCAAGGACGGGTAGCGATCAAAACCGGCGTAACCGCCCAGAAGGGTCCAGTACATGCGAATGTGCATCAACTTACACTCGCCATCGGCGCACACTGGAGTGGCTAGGTCGGCAGTGTACATTACAGGCTCCCCGTTTTTATTGACCAAGGCTGTCACGGGCGTTCGGCTTGAGTCATAAATCACAATTGAGATAGCTGTATTTTTTTCTCTGAGAATGGTGCCGGGCTTCCAATCCAGGACAAAGAACTCCGGCCTTTGATCGAAGATTTTAGGAGCCAGATCACCTGTATTTGATAGATCAAACCGGATCGGACTCAGGGCCAACCAAAAAAATGCTATGATCCCCCAAGCGATCTTCATTGTTTGGGTTGCAGTTGTTCGGTGAATTTTTGCTCTTCAATGAGGGCCAGGTATTCTTTTAAATAACTGGTATATATCTCTCTAGGGTTTACCTGATATTTTTTGCAAAGGGATGCCGCAAAGCCAACTGCCGCACCCATTTGACCGGTAGTGCGCATCACCCGCGGTCCACCAAGTCCAATGTGCGAACAGCTAAAGTTCCTCCCAGCCATGAACAGGTTGTCTATGTTTTTAGAATACAAGCTTCGGTAAGGAATATAATACTCCGGGATCTTGTGAAAAAGGGCCTCGGATATAAAATCCGGGTTTTCCTCGTCCTCTAGTACGATCTGGTAATGCACATCAATAGCTCGTGTCTCGATGACTACCGCATCCGGAAATTTTCGGCCTTCTTTGGCGTCATTCAAAGTAAAAATGTGATCCCCCACTAACCTTCTAGATTCCCGCTTACCTACTAGGGAGGAGACCCATTCCAACTTACGGTTGGCATTTTCGGGTTTTTTCTTGGCATTACTAAAGGAGCCATAGATCGCCCGCAACATGTGGTCTCGTATTTCTTCTGCATCATGGATCTGATGAAGATCACTACGGCTGAACTCCCATTGCCATTCCCCATTTACTTCTTCATATCCTTTAGCTACCGGCATGGCCCAGGGCACTTCTGGAAAATCCTGCTTACTATCTGTAACTACAGATCGCCACAATACCGAAGAACCCATCACCGCGTTGTCCGGCTCTTTGGGACTCCACAGCTCGCCCCATTCTTTCCAGTCTTCTCCGTAGGTATCTACACTTTCTCTTCCGTAGGAATATTCGGCTCCGGCCCAAAAGCCAATCCAGCCATCGCCGGTGGCATCTACAAAATGAGGTGCTATAAATCGTGTTCTTTCGCCAGTAGCCGTTTGCCTGGCATCCACATATCGGACTATGTT
>JBPCUG010000762.1:0-3209 GCA_051011275.1 Cyclobacteriaceae bacterium
GCTTTCGCATCCGGGACCTCTAGGGTATTAGGCTCAAAGTGCATCCTGTATCTTACCAAGAGCTTTGCATTAGCTTTTTACCGGCCTTCACCATTTCCTCGCCTTCCTGAGCATTGATGCCCATGGGTTTTTCACAGATAGCATGCTTGCCAGCCTTGGCTACCCGAATTACCTGATCATGATGCAGCGCATTAGGGGTTATTACATACACTGCACCAATATCCGGATTGTCTTTGACGGCATCAAAATTTTCGTAGTTGTAACAATTTTTTTCCGGTATCTCATATTTCGCCTGCCAGTCAACAATCTTCGAGGGGGTACCACTAATCACCCCTACCAATTTCGCCTGTTTACAAGACTGCATAGCATTGGCTACCCTGGTACCATAACTACCAAGGCCCATGATCGCCACTCGTAACATTGGAGTTTCGTTTTGGTCATCCGAAGATGCCAAAAGGCCTGTTGGCCTATAGGCAAGTGGTAGACCTACCGCTGAAACAGTCAGTTTTTGAATAAAATCTCTTCGTGAGCCCATAGCATACGAGTTTATAGTTGATAAATAAAATTGCTTATACTAATTGTTAATTGACTCTAATACCTCTTCTAATCCCATGCCCCTGGACCCTTTTAATAAAATGGCACTGTCCTTCAATGTGACCTCCTTTAAATAGTTGATCAAGCCTTGTTTCTCTCCAAAATACTGTGCACGACTATTTTCATTTTTCACCTTGCTAAACAGTGCGCCACATAAAAGGACTGATCCAAAGGCTGAGGATTCTGCTAATGCTGCAATCCGCTCATGTTCAAACTCACTATCTGCTCCCAACTCAAACATATCACCTAATATGACCACTTTATAGCCCGCTTTCATAGCTTTTAGGTTTTCCAAAGCAGCCTCCATAGAATTGGGATTGGCATTATAAGCATCCAGAATAATGGTGTTGCTCCCTTTTTGGATTACTTGAGACCGATTATTGGCCGGCACATATTGGGCAATCGCACCATCCGCTTCTTCTTCCGGAATGTCGAAAAACTTTCCCAGACAAAGGGCGGCAGCGATATTGCTAAAATTGTAAGCCCCTACCAATTGTGTCTTTACCAAAACCCCTGATTCATTTTTGTAGGTAACAAATGGGTCGGCATCTATCAGTGTACAGGTCAGATAGTCTTCCGGCCCCGGGTAGAAATACGGTTTGTCAAACCGCTTTGCCATATTATTTAATATCTCATCTTGCGAATTGATAAATACCTCTCCACCATTTTGAATAAGGTAATGATACAATTCACTCTTGCCTCTGATCACTCCCTCAAATCCCCCGAACCCCTCTATATGTGCCTTGCCTATGTTAGTTATAAGACCGTGAGTAGGTTGTGCTATTTCACATAGTTGGGCAATCTCCCCAATGTGATTGGCTCCCATCTCAATGACTGCAATCTCCACTTCCGGATGGATCGATAGCAAAGTGAGTGGTACACCAATATGGTTGTTCAGATTACCTTTAGTGGCCAACACCTTATACTTCGGAGACAATACCTCTCTAATTAGTTCTTTGGTGGTGGTTTTCCCGTTTGAGCCGGTGAGCCCAATTATGGGTATTTTTAGTTTTTGCCGATGGTATTGCGCCAGCTCCTGCAGGGTCCGAAGCACATCCTTTACCAGTACCATCCGCTCATCTTTCTGATAGGCCTCCTCATCGATGACCGCGAAAGCAGCGCCCTTATCCAGCGCCTCCAATGCAAACTGATTAGCATTGAAACTAGGGCCCTTTAGCGCAAAAAAGATAGCGCCTTCGGGAATATTCCTAGTATCGGTTGATACCTTACCACTACTTAAATATTTTTGATACAGTGCTTCCACCAGTTACTTTATAACTTTCGCAATATAATCAACTATGCTTTCGATTGGTAAAGTTGCTATGACGCATCGAAACTCTTTCTGACAAATTTGGGTTAATTTTGAACCTGGCTATGAAGTACAAGTGCCTATTTTTTTTCATATCAATGTGCCCCATGCTGGTCCATGGTCAATTTG
The DNA here is from genome assembly GCA_051011275.1 of Cyclobacteriaceae bacterium. Taxonomy (GTDB): domain Bacteria; phylum Bacteroidota; class Bacteroidia; order Cytophagales; family Cyclobacteriaceae; genus JBPCUG01. The sequence goes on from JBPCUG010000762.1 coordinate 2,033, forward strand.
CCTTTAAGCAAAAGACCGATGTGCCGGTGGTCGTAGATGGTAAAACATTGGCAAATCCTTGGGCAGGTGGACTTAACTCCGGCCAGTACAACACCATCGATCTCAACCTCGACGGTGCCGAAGATTTGGTGGTATTTGACCGCACCTCCAACAAATTAAGCACTTTTCTGAATGTAGAGCAATCCTATAAATACGCACCCGAATACGAAGCTCTCTTTCCTGATGGTCTCAACAGTTGGTTATTGCTGGTCGATTATAACTGTGACGGGAAAAAGGATATTTTCTCTAATAGCACTTTCGGCATGAAAGTATATCGCAACCAGTCGGTCGAACAATTGAGTTTTGAATTTATTACCGATCCCGTTCTTACAGAAGGGATCAATTCTGAGATCAATTTACAAGTGAGCAATGCGGATATACCAGCAATTACTGACGTAGATGGGGATGGCGACGTGGATGTGCTGGTGTTCAATTTTTTGGTTGGCGGTATCATGGAGTTTCACCAAAATCTAAGCATGGAAACTGATGGCACCTGTGACAATCTAACTTTCAAGCGGTTCAACCAGGCATGGGGTGACTTCACCGAATGCGATTGTGGTGTCGTAAGTTTTGGTGGCAACTGTAATGATATCGGAGGCCGGACAGCTAGCCCCACACATTTTGGAGGCAAATCGGTATTGGCATTTGATGCCGATGGGGACAAGGATGTTGAGCTCATTTTTGGTGATGAGCTTTGCCGAGAGATCACTTATATGGAAAACCTGGGTACACCGGAAGCTCCTCAATTCTCATCTCTATCCACCCAGTACCCTGACCAATCCCAACCGGCAAACTTTATTAATTTTCCCACTGCCTTCTATGAAGATGTAGACTTCGATGGCAAAAAGGATCTGATAATAGCACCTAACCTGACTGTCAATACCATTGATAAGCGGGTCAATTTTCAGCAATCATCCTGGTTATATGAAAATGTTGGCGCAACTGATGATGAGCAGCGTTTCGAATTTGTAGAGAAATCTTTTTTGCAGGACCAAATGATCGAATTAGGGGAGAATGCCATTCCGGCCCTGGTGGATTATGATGGAGATGGTGATCATGATCTTATACTGGGAAATAGTGGCAATCAACACAATGGAGAATTCATAGCCTCCTTATCGCTCTTTGAAAATAAGGGCAC
>JBPCUG010000763.1:0-3265 GCA_051011275.1 Cyclobacteriaceae bacterium
CCCAAGAAATGTGGGTTTCGATAAGAGATATCTTTCCAGCTGGAGATGGGAGTGCTTCCGGACAAAGTAATTGCTTTACTTGCTCAGCTGTCATGAAGGTTCTTTAAATAGTCCAGAGCTTGTGTCAACATTGCATCAATGTTATCCGAACCTGACTCAAGCACCAAGTGAGATGCAGCTAATGGTTCGAATTCCTTTTTAATCTTTTGATAAACCAGAAAGTCGGCTTCACTGTCTGCTCGAGATCGATTAAGCCTCTCTTTGATTAGCTTTTCCTTTGCCTGAACCTCAATAAAAATAAGCGTTTCGTTCTGGGACCCGACTTGCTCAATAAATATGTTACGTATATTTTTCTTGTAGAAAGTAGCATCTAAAACCATGGTTTGGTTCTCTCCTATCCCAACTGTCATCATTTCCAACATAGCCTGATATACAGATAGTTTTTCTCCAGAAGAGTAAGTACGTTCTGGTAGTAGTTCTTTTCTAAGCCCATCACTGTTAACATACCAGGCATTTAGCTTTTTTGCCAAACGAGAAGCAAAATAGCTTTTGCCACTGCCAGGAAGTCCGAATACAACGATCACCATATCCATGGGCAACAACTAAACAAAAAAGGCGAGTTGTCACTCGCCTTTGGGACGGCGAGGCATATTACCATAAGTAATATTGCCTGTCCATTCTCCTGATACTTCGGGGGTTTACCCTCAAGAAGTACTCTGTAAAGATGAACCAAAACCATCTACTACCAAATGACTTTGCTCATCAACTCGAATGATTCAAATCACCGCTTACGATAACCGATATCATGGCGGCTCTGGCCATGCCTGAGCTATCTTGCCTTACACCGGAACTATAGGCGAATGAAAGATGATGCCACTGAAAATTTAACCCAGTTAGATATTGACAAAGCTATCTGGGAGCGCTTTTTTACCCCGGCCCCAATTGTAGTGATCGGTACCAGAGAAGGGAATGGTCATGATCTGGCGCCTAAGCATATGGTTACACCCCTGGGTTGGGGCAACTACTTTGGCTTTGTATGTACACCTAAGCACGGCACCTATCATAATGTGAAACATTACGGGTCATTCACGGTGACTTATCCCAAAGCGGATCAAATGGTGCTGGCTAGTTTAGCTGCTACACCTCGGTATGATAAACCCGGTTCAAAACCAATTACTAAGCATCTACCCACTTTTCAATCAGAAATTATTGATGGTATATTTCTAAGAGATGGTTATTTATTTCTGGAATGCGAACTGGATCGCATTATTGACGGTTTTGGTGCGAATAGCTTGATTACTGGCAAAATTGTCGCTGCACAAGTCGATGAAGGTGCGCTTAGAAATTCAGAAATAGATGATCAAGAGTTGCTAGTTAGGTCTCCTTTACCAGTGTACTTAAATCCGGGACGTTTTGCGGTAATAAAAGATACAATTGCTTTTCCATTTCCAGCTAATTTTCAGAAATAACACAATCGATGGTACGGCTTGAGCGCGAATTGATCCTTAATTATCTCTGGGAAAACTACAATGATTTATTGAGTTCATTGCAGGAGTTGGTATTGGCCGAATCTCCATCCACTAATAGTCATAGCCAGCGTAAAATATTGAGGATGCTTTCCAACTACCTAAACCGATTGGATTATAAAACGACGCTAGTCCCGGGTAAAAAAACCGGTGGTTATCTATACGCCCGGCGGCAACGGCGCCAGCGCAATCAACCTGTTCAGTTGCTGGTTGGGCACTGTGATACAGTATGGCCATTAGATACGCTCAGAGAAATGCCTGTGCAAATTGAAAAAAACAAAATGTCAGGTCCTGGCATCTATGATATGAAAGCAGGTTTGATACAAATGCTTTATGCGTTACAAACTTTGAACCAGCTGAAGATCGAGTACCCTGTATCCCCAGTGATAGTGATCAATAGTGATGAAGAAATAGGTAGTAAAGAATCCAAAACCATGATCGAGCGAGTAGCAAGAATCGCTGACCGTGCTTTAATCATGGAGCCCTCCCTGGGGCTCGACGGCAAACTTAAAACCGCTCGGAAAGGCGTTGGACGTTTTACTATTGTCATCCGTGGTAAAGCAGCGCACGCAGGTCTTGATCCGGGCAAAGGTGCCAGTGCGATTGCTGAACTTTCCCACATAATACAAAAGCTTTTTGCTATGAACGATCCTGAGAAAGGGATCAGTGTGAATGTCGGTTTTATCGAAGGGGGCATTCGTCCCAATGTAGTGGCACCGGAAAGCAAAGCGGTAATAGATGTAAGGGTACCCACTCATGCCGATGCGCAACTTATAGAAAGGCAGATAAAAATGCTCAAACCAAATGATCCGGAAGTGACTCTGGAGGTAGAAGGAAAGTTTGGACGACCTCCCATGGAACCTACTGAAGCCAATCGCAAGCTTTGGTCGTTGGCTCAAAAAGCCGGAAACCAATTGGGCATTCCAGTCGAGGAGGCTATGGCAGGTGGTGGCTCTGATGGCAACACCACCAGCCAATACACGGCCACCTTAGATGGCTTGGGTGCTGTTGGTGACGGTGCCCATGCTCAACATGAATTCGTATTTACTGATAGACTGTTGGAAAGAACTGCGCTATTGACCTACCTGATAGCCGCTGATCCAGTCAAACCTAAATCGTAGCATGAGTAGCATAATGGAAAAGCCCAGATATATATTTACTTCCATGACCAGGATCTCTCCCTTGCCTGAATCGGATTTTGAGGTAGTGCCTTTACCGAAAGAGCAATGGCAAACGGGAGACTATGTGGTTTGTCAAGTTGAAAACGCTTACAACCAATTAAAAATGGAAGTGACCACCGGACGCATGGTAGAAGTGGCAGCCGGTGATCTTCTGGTAGGCGCATTGGGAATACGGGCTGCAACTATGGAAGCCACCGGAAGCTGGGAGGAAACTGGGGACGATGGCTGCATGCATGCGCTGACCGGAGCAGGACTTTTTGGTAAAATGACTTCACGATCAATGAAGTTACCTCCATTGGTGGCCATAAGGTATAAGGGCCATGTTCATCAGAACTCAAAAAAATGCAAAATGTTGGATTACGTACCGGAAGTGACTGAAAGTCCGTTTACCACACCTACCATTATTGTGGTAGGTACTTCTATGTCTGCCGGTAAAACTACAGTAGGAAAAGTAGTGGTCAGGGAGCTGAAGAAAATGGGACTTAAGGTATTGGCGGCCAAACTTACAGGGGCCGGACGCTATCGCGATACACTTAGCATGTCCGATGCGGGAGCAGA